>USNJ01000081.1 GCA_900556055.1 uncultured Ruminococcus sp. | reverse complement strand
CCGATATCGCCGTAGCCGTAACCCGTCGTGCCTTTCATGCAGCCTTCGCTCACCCTGTTGTTGATAAACGCAGAAAGCACCTTTCTGCCGTTGTAATCGGCAATTTCTTCTATTTCATCAAACTGAGGACGGCAGTTTTTCTCTGCCGCACGTCCGAGATCAGCTATTCTGCTGTCTATCTTAAAAAAATCGTTCATTTTTACTCTCCGTTTTTGTAATAAATTATATCATTATCTATCTCTTTAAATCCTATCTCACGGTAAAAGCTCGTTCTGTGAGGCAGTGCAAAAAGACAGCATCTTTTTCCGTCTTCCGAAAATCTCCTGCATATCGAATAAAGCATGCGCCTTGCAAGCCCCTGCCCTCTCGCTTCGGGAGATGTCACTATATTTGAGAAAAATGCATAATCGCCGTAAGAAAACTGCATTGTCGCAGATGCATTTTCCATAAACATGAATATTCTTGAAACGCCATGCCTTATCCTATGGGAAGTATCCACAAGCCACATTTCATAATCCGTTTCGGGAAATCCGCTCTTTATCAGCTTATAATGCGCATCGAGCGGAGCATTTTCATCAAGCTTTTCGGCAATGTGATCCGCAGGACACACAAACTCAAAAAGCACCCTCGGAGCTCCGTGATAATCCGTGCTTTTTACTCTCAGCGATGACGGCATCTCAACATTTTCCGGACTGCTGAATCCAAGAAATGACGATATATCATCATCGGAAAAATCTCCGTCAAACACAGCAGAGCTGTTGAAAATAAGGATAATTCCCGAGCTTTCGCCCGAACCCCGGTAAAATCGGCAGAAGTCATGCCCAAGACCGTAAGCGTCAAAATATGAGCGGATCTTCCTGCCGTAATGTCTGTCGGATAGCTCTCGGGTGATGTCCCCGGACTCAATAAGCGATATCATCCGCATATCCTCTCGATCATTGCCTTTGACAGCTTATAGCAGTCATCGATGTCAGAAAGCTTCGCAACGCATGCGGGCGAATGAAGATAACGAGTAGGAACTGAGATTGCAAGGCATTTCACGCCGCCTCTTGTTTTGTGTATAGCGCCTGCATCATTTCCGCCTGCTATGGTCGTTTTTGTCTGCCAGCCGATGGAATTTTCCTCGGCGACCTGCTTTGACAACGCAAAAAGCTCCCTGTCGTAAACCGTCGAACGGTCCATAAACGGCACAGCTGCACCCTTTCCGAGCCAACAGCACTTCTGGGTCTCGCTCGCCATCGGGATATCCGCAGCGGTGGTAGTTTCAAATATCAGCGCATATTCGGGATCAACAGTGTATGCCGCAGCACCTGCTCCCCTCAGACCGATCTCCTCCTGAACGCAGAAAACCGCAGTAAAATCATACTCAGGCGTTTCATCGAGGATCCTCAGCAGTATCGCACAGCCCACACGGTCGTCGATCGCCTTTTCCTTGATGAAATCACGTCCCATCTCGGTAAAATCCGATACAAAGCAAACACTGTCGCCCAGCTGAACGTATTTCTCGGTCTCTTCCTTTGAATCAGTTCCGATGTCAACATAAAGTCCCGAAAAATCAGGAGCTTTCTTTCTCTCGGAATCTGTGAGATTATGCACAGCCTTTGAACCGATAACACCGTTATATTTTCCGCTGACAGTGACCTTCCTGCCGATGCACACTCTTGCATCAACGCCGCCTACCTTGTCAATGCCGAGCGTTCCGTCCGATTTAACGGACGTTACGATCATGCCCACCTCGTCCATATGCGCAGAAGCCATAAGCCTTGCGGACGGGCGTTTTTTTCCCCTTGCATCAACAATAAGATTTCCGAGAGCATCGGTTCTTGTGTGATATCTGTCCCCGAGATGATTTTTTATATAGCTGCGGACAGCTCCCTCATCTCCCGAAATTCCGCCGAGCGCACAAAGCTCCTTTATATATGTGTACAGTGCCTTATCCATTGCAGACCGCCTCCTTCACAAACTCCGCAAGCAGCCTTCCCGTGTATTCAACGTCCCTTATGTCGATGACTTCAACGGGCGTGTGCATATATCTGAGCGGTATCGAAACGGTGACAGCCTCACAGCCGCCCCTTGTTACCGAGAACTGATCTGCATTTGTTCCTGTCAGCCTGCTCATGACCTCAGTCTGATACGGTATGTCTTTTTCTGCGGCAATGCGCATAAGATCCTTTGAAAGTCTGCGGCTGAGCGATGGAGAAATGCCGATCATCGGACCTTTTCCGAGCTTTCCGCACTTGTCGGGCGATTCATCGGATGTCAGTGCAAAGCTTACATCTACCTCGACCGCAATGTCTGGATCAATATCAAATCCGCCGACCTTTGCGCCCCTCTCACCTATCTCCTCCTGAACGGAAAACATAAAATACAGAGAAATATCATTCGGTATCTGCTTATCCAGCAGCTCCGCAGCATAAATAAGCGACGCAACCCCGCATCGATCATCAAGGGAATGACCGGTTATGCGTGTGCCGAGAAGCTCCTGCGAATGTCCCGCAAATGAGATGAAATCACCGAGCGAAACTATCTCCCTTAGACCTGCTCCGTCATATCCCGTGTCAATGTAAATGTTATCTGTTTCGGGAACTGCGGGATCGCCCTTTTCAAGATGCGGAGGTATCGAGCATATAACACCGTCAACCGCCTTTTTTCCGTGGATAACGACCTGCTGGGCAAGCAGCAGTCTGCGATCAATGCCGCCGACATTTCCGATCTTAATAAATCCGTCATCTGTGATGCCCGTAACAACAAATCCGATCTGGTCGATATGTGCATCAATAAGCAGCCTTTTTTCGCCGCTGCCTATCCTGCCGATGACATTCCCGTTTTTATAAAGCACTCGTCAACGAACGGTTCAAGAAATTTTTTGGCAGTTTCCGCTGCATTTCCTTCATTTCCCGAAACTCCGTCACAGTCGGCAAGCTCCATTGTAAGCTTTTTAAGATCCATCATTTTAATTGTTCCTTTCGGAAAGAGAATTTACCAGCTTCTTGTAATGATGTCCTCTTTCCTCAAAATTACGGTAAAGATCGAAGCTTGCGCTTGCGGGTGACAGCGTAACTACATCCCCGCTGACAGCTGCGTCCCTTGCCGCCTCAACAGCCTCTTCCATAGAAGAAACTCGGATTATTCTGCAATTTTCTTCGGAATATCCGTCATATGCACGTACTGCCGCTTCTATTTTGTCAGCCGTTTCGCCGAGAAGAACGAGCGTCTTTACATATGTATTTATAGGCTCGGAAAGCATGCCGTAATCAAGCTTCTTGTCATATCCGCCTGCGATAACGATTATTCTGCGGTTGAATGCCTTCAGTCCCGCAATAACGCTGATCGGGCTTGTCGCAATGCTGTCGTTATAATATTTTACGCCGTCAAGCTCACGCACCAGCTCGATCCTGTGTTCAACGCCGCCGAAATTCTTTGCGACATATTCCATGTCTTCCTTTGCGACCTCTCCGTGAAGCATTGCGATAGCTGTCAGATAATTCTCGACATTATGCATTCCGGGGATCTTTATGTCATCCTTGCGGACTATCTTTTCAGTGGTCTTTCCGTCAGTAAAGCAGAGCCATTCGCCGTCAAAATACGCACCTCTTTCGGGAACGGACTTTGTGCTGAACTTATAAAGATCGCCTCTTACGCAGTCGGACAGACCGTTTGTGATCTCATTATCCATATTGAGGACTGTTCTCGAAAATGCATTCTGATGTGCGATAAGATTTTTCTTTGCGTCAATATATTCTTCCATGCCGCTGTGAACATTCAGATGATCGGGATATACATTTGTGATAGCCGCAAAATCGGGAGATTTTCTCATGCTGATGAGCTGGAAGCTGGAAAGCTCGACAACAGCCGCATCTTCGGGCTTTATCTCGTCGATTATCGGGAGCAGCGCACGGCCTATATTTCCGCCCTTATGAACAGTCTTTCCGCTGTGAGCAAGCATTTCCGAGATAATCGTTGTAGTGGTCGTTTTTCCGTCCGTTCCCGTGATGCCGTAAATTTTGCATGGGCAGAGGTCAAAGAAGACCTCCATTTCCGAAGTAACGACAACACCTTTTCTGCGCATTTCAGTCAGGTCGGAGTTGTTGAAATACATTCCGGGAGTCCTGAAAACGACATCGCACTTTGCGGCATCGTCAAGATAGCTGTTTCCGAGCGAGAGCTTTGCGCCTGCCTCTGCGAAGCCTTCCGCAAGGCTGCCGAGCTGTTCCCTGAACTTTCTGTCGCAGACGGTAACGTCCATTCCGTGAGCGAGAAACATCATTATAAGATCGTTATGGCTGACGCCGGTTCCGACAAAAGCGATCTTTTTTCCCTTTAATCTTTCAAATAATCTGTCCGAAGTAGGCATAAAAAATTCCTCTTTTCTATGGTAAATGATCATTACAAGCCATAAAAGCACATACATATATATTATATACGATTTCGCAGAAAATAGCAACATATTTTACAATATTATTTTAGGAGAACGATAAAATGAAGCCTAGCATTACCCGTGACACGCTGAAGCTTACCGCCGTATCGTTCATTCTCCAGACGATAGGGCTTGTGCTGAATACATTCATTTCTAACCGCCTTGGAACCGTTTCAGTCGGCATTATGTCGCTGATATTTTCATTTTTCGGGTTCATCATGGTGCTTGCAAACGGCAATATATTCACATCGGCAAGCCGCATAGTTTCCGAGGAGATCGGCAGGGGCAATCCTAATCCGTCAAAGGTCATGCAGCTTTGCCTGACGTTCGGACTAACTCTCAGCATTTTCTTTGCCGCAGGTTCGGGGATATTATCCGAGATGCTCTCCGAAAAGGTGCTGAAAAATCCCGAAACAGGCACGGCTATAAGGATACTCGCCCTCTCTCTTCCCCTTGCATCGGCAGGTTCATGCATCAAGGGATATTTCCATGCCGTAAGAAAAGTGCGTATCCCGTGTGCGTCCGACTGCATCGAATTCGCAGTAAAAAACGCCGTACTGACTCTCGGCATCGTGTTCACGGACATCAGCATTTACAGAATTCTTTCCGTTTCGATACTCATAGGCGAGTTCATCTCCTGCACATTTCTGACGGCGGAATACATAGCCGAATACCGAAAATTCCGAAAGCTTGCACCGCATGACCGGAGCGTGACCAAGCTCAGTCAGTTTCTGAAAATTGCCGTTCCGATACTGATAAGCGGATATGTTCAGATGATAATGAGCAGCATAAACGAAGCACTTGTACCTGTCATGCTGCTGAAATATTACGGTTCGTCCGAAACCGCTCTCAGCGAATACGGAATGTTTGAGGCTTTCATTATCCCCGTGATATTCTACCCGTCACTTGTACTGTCCAGTTTATCGGTCATACTTGTTCCCGAGATAGCCGCAGCCGCCTCATCGGGAAATAAAAAAAGAGTATGCCGACTGACGCACAAAGCGATGTACAAAAGCTTCTCATTTGCGTTTCTTATTGTCGGCATACTCATATGTGCAGGCAGGGAGATAGGAGCGGTATTCTGCTCGGAAAGTCTTGTCGGCGAAACGCTGGTGCGCCTTGCTCCCGTAGTCCCGTTCATCTATCTTGAGATAGTCATGGAAGGTATTTTAAAGGGACTCGGCAAGCAGAATTTCTCTACCCTGAATTCACTCGCCGAATATATCATAAGGATATCCTGCGTGATAATTTTCGTTAATCTCTATGGCTTTACAGGCGTTGTGATCTCATATTACGCAAGCAATGTCATCAGCAATATCGTGCGCATCCATGCCGTTCTGAACGCCGTATCCATGCGCTTTGACATAATTTCGTACATCGTAAAGCCAGTGGTGTATTCGGCACTCTGCTGTCAGTTTTCAATGCTTGTTATGACAATACTGAAGATAGATCACCCGAAATTCGGCGCAGCAGCATTCGTGTCATTATGCGGACTGATTTTCATTGCTGTTGATATGCTCGATGAGAAATATCTATGCTCGGAATGTATGCCGAAAAAAGCATAAACCGCCCGCTTTTCCGGCGGACGGCATATGCTGTGTATTGAATATAAGGCAGATATATACGGGAAATGTGATGAAGCGTATTAGTGAGAAGTTACGTGTATATGCTGTGAATATAGTAAGCGGATCAATCGTCCTGGAGAGCCTCGTAGCCCTGCTCGCCTGTTCTTACCTTTACGACATTCTCAACATCGTAGGTGAAGATCTTACCGTCACCGATATGACCTGTGTAAAGAGCCTTGCGGGCAACTTCGATAACTGTCTCAACAGGAACCTTGCAGACAATGACTTCGACCTTGATCTTAGGCAGCAGGTTGACCTCGATAGGAGTACCTCTGTACATTTCGCCGGCACCCTTCTGAACGCCGCAGCCGAGGACCTGAGTTACTGTGATACCTGTTACGCCAATGTCATTGAGAGCACTCTTGAGAGCTTCAAATCTGTTCTGCTTGCAGACGATGGAAACCTTTGTGTACTTGTTCTTTGCATCGGGATCGTTTGCGATATGTGGTCTTTCCGTAACTGTTACAGGAACAGAAGCCTCAACGGGAACATCACCGGGAACCTCAGCAGGAGCACCTGTGAGAACGGAAGGAACTACTGCAGGCATAAAGTCAGCATACGAAGATACCAGACCATGCTCTGTGATATCCAGACCTCTTACCTCTTCCTCAACGGAAGCTCTCAGACCGATAGTCTTCTTTATAGCAAGGAATGTGATCGTGATAGTAATAGCTGTCCAAACAGCTACGGAAACAATACCGAGGCACTGTGTTCCGAGAAGTGTGAATCCGCCGCCGTAGAACAGACCGTTTACTTCACACTGAGGTGCTGTTGTTGTTGCGAAAAGACCAACTGCGAATGTACCCCAGATACCGTTCATCATGTGAACTGCAACTGCGCCTACAGGGTCATCAATGTAAAGCACGTGATCGAGGAGCCATACGCCGAATACTACGAGAAGTCCTGAAACAACGCCGACCATTGCAGCGCCGAATGCATCCATAACGTCGCATCCTGCTGTGATTCCTACCAGACCTGCGAGCGATGCGTTAAGGCACATCGAAACATCAGGCTTGCCGTATTTTGCCCATGTGAAGATCATGCAGACTACTGTTGCAACAGCAGGTGCGATAGTTGTTGCCATGAAGATGGAAGCGAGCTGAGGACCGCTTGTTGCAGCTGCACCGTTGAATCCGTACCAGCCGAACCAGAGGATAAAGCAGCCGAGTGCGCCGAGTGTCAGTGAGTGACCTGGGATAGCGTTGACCTTTGTGACCTTGCCGTTCTTGTCTGTGTCGAACTTGCCGATACGGGGTCCAAGGATCTTAGCGCCGATCAGAGCGGAGATACCGCCGACCATATGAATAGCGCAGGAACCTGCAAAATCATGGAATCCCATCTGAGCGAGCCAGCCGCCGCCCCAGATCCAGTGAGCCTCAATAGGATAAATGAGAGCACTGATGATTCCGGAATAGATACAATATGAAAGGAACTTTGTTCTTTCAGCCATTGCACCCGAAACGATAGTTGCTGTTGTTGCACAGAAAACCATGTTGAATACGAATGATGACCAATCAAAATTTGCATAGTCAGTGAAAATGTCGAAACCGGGCTTACCGATGAAGCCTGCAACGTCCTCACCGAGCAGAAGTCCGAAGCCTATCAGCATAAACATCGGAACACCGATACAGAAGTCCATAAGGTTCTTCATGATAATGTTTCCGGCGTTCTTTGCTCTTGTAAATCCTGTTTCTACCATTGCGAAGCCGGCCTGCATAAAGAATACAAATGCCGCTCCTATAAGGAACCATATGCCGAATATTTCGCTTGTTGCAGCTTCTAAGATGTTGTTGTCCATACTTACCCCTCCTAAGTTTTTGGATATCTGCAAATAGCAAAGGCGCAGTGAAGCACGTCATTGTACTTCACAGCGCCTTTGCTGTTTGCTATGATTGTATTATATACCAAGTGTTCTTGTTTGTCAAGGGGTTTTTTGAGATTTTTGCAATTTTTATCTTTTGAACTTGCAAAATAGTGCGTTATTTGTTGATTTTGGACATGTCACCTTGCATAACTGCAATTTTGAAATTTTAAATTGCATATTTGTTCATGGTGCCAAGAACAAATCATTACGTATGTTTTTCATAATATTTATCATTATTCTGCGGGGAGAATAACAGCCGCCTGACGGTGCATTTCAGCAAATCTCTGCTCGAATTTTGCCATGTTATAGTCGATTATTCCCTTTATAGGATCGTTCATGGTGACTGTTCCGGCATCAAGATTAAATCCCGCAAGAACAAAGCAGTGTTCATTCAGATACCAGTCAAGCCGCTCACCCGTTTCATTGTCATACCAGCTCTCGTAATATTCGGGAGGGATCATTCCGTCAGTCGCCCAGACAAGCACAGGAATGCCCTCAGCAACGTAGTTGTAAAGCGTTTCCGAATCACAGCCGCTGAGATCGGTTATCTTATGCTTTGAACCCTGTTCAGTCAGATATTTATTTGCTGTTTTGACGATAGCGGGCGCAAAACAGCCGTATCCCCTGCCGAAAGGATCTCCGATGAAATATTCAAAAAAGCTGTCGCCATACTTTTCTCCGTCCTTATATGTAACATTTCCCCAGCTCTTGTAAAGATAATTCTTCGCCATATCCACCTTGTCCGCATCATATCCCCAGAAGCGCAGTAGGATAGTCAGCGCCGTTATCTCGCAGCCCGTAGGCAGTTCGGGATTTTGCTGAACATTTTCCATGTCGATATAACATGAAACATCGTCAAATGCATAATTCGGGCGGCTCGTTACTATGTACCTCGTAGTTTCGGGAGCTGTCGTTCCGTTTTCGGGGGCATCTGTTTCGGGAT
>USNJ01000080.1 GCA_900556055.1 uncultured Ruminococcus sp. | reverse complement strand
ATCCTTATCAAGCGTGACTGTTTCGCTCGGGGCAAGGTCGTCTGCGCAGATGATGGATCTGCCGTCAGATGCGGAAGTGTTTTCTTCGGCATTTGTCAGGCAGCGGATAACACGGTTTGATATGTCCTTGACATCGGCGGAACGTGCTTTCATATACTCATCGTCCATTGCTGCGAACATATCGGAAAAATTGTCCGCAGTCAGTGCAACGGCATATTCCGCATTAACAAGCTGCGTTTCGATGATGTTTTTGACGGATTCGTTATAATCCATGTCATCAAGCATCATTTTGTGGATGTCGAAGATCTGCGCATTTGCTTCTCCGACCTCTTTCAGTGCTTTTTCGTAAAGCGTGTCAAGCTGAGATTTTGCGGCTGATTTTGCCGACTCAAAGCGTGCGATCTCGGTTTCGGGACTGCTGATCTTTTCACGGACAACTTCTGCGTCGCTGCGATTGAAAAAAGATATTTTTCCGACTGCAACTGCGCCGAAAACGCCCTTTCCGCGGATAATTTTCATGAATACATCACTCCGTTACAGATTTTCTGCGAGAAATTTTTTTATTGCGTCCGATGCGGCAGCTTCATCGCTTCCGCTGCATGATACGGTTATCTCATCGCCGCATTTTACGGCAAGGCTCATTACCGAAAACAGCTTCTTGGCATCGGCTGTTTTGCCTGATTTGCTGATAGTTACCGATGATGTGAATTCTGAGGCAGTCTTTACAAGAAGTCCTGCGGGGCGTGCATGGATACCGAGCGAATCGGTTATCTTATAGGTGAACTCTTTCATAACAGATCATCCTCTCTGATTTTTTGCATAGCATTAATACTAAAAACTCATTGAATTATGGGGATCTCTCGCCCCAAAACCGTATATATCAAAGCTTTTGCAACGATTTTTCTCCGTAATTCCAATGGTTTTTATTATAACTTGCTTTCTATACTATTTCCACTCTGCAAAAAAATATCCCGGGAGATGTTTGCTTCTTTCCTTTATGATACACTTTTTTTCGGAAAAAATCAACTG
Source organism: uncultured Ruminococcus sp. (assembly GCA_900556055.1). Lineage (GTDB taxonomy): Bacteria > Bacillota > Clostridia > Oscillospirales > Ruminococcaceae > UMGS1889. The sequence goes on along the minus strand of USNJ01000080.1, from coordinate 7,892 downwards.
TCTGTGATATTTTTTTCGGGAGCATTATATAGGCGTGACGGCACACTATGCCGAGGAAGCAATATATAGATACGGAAAAGCAAAGTCACGGTCATGGCAAAAGTCAGGGTTAAAAAAGAAAAAAACGGGCACTTTTCAAAGTAAAATCATCCGAAAAGTTACCCTTGACAAACTGCGGAAATAGTGGTAAAATTTAAATGAGTTAGCAAAAGACAACCGCATGAACAGGAGGCGCTATGAGTAAATTGGGGCAATCGGGTGAGGATTATCTTGAAACTATACTTGTGCTGACGCACAGGAACGGCGAGGTGCGTTCGATAGATATTTCGCGCGAAATGGGCGTTTCAAAGCCAAGCGTGAGCCGTGCAATGTCGCTTCTGAAAAACGGCGGATTTATACTTATTGATGAATTCGGATATATCACGTTCACGGAGGATGGAAAGCATGTTGCTGAGAGCGTTTACGAGCGGCACACGGTGCTGACCGACTGGCTTATCGGTATCGGCGTTGACAAGGAAACTGCGGCTGAGGACGCATGCCGTCTTGAACACAATATAAGCAGCCTTTCCTTCGAGAAGCTGAAGGATCATATCAGGCTGTATCATAAAGAGCTGAAAGGAATGGCGGAAAATGATTGAAATTACGGTTTCTGTAAAGGGCATGATGTGCGGAATGTGTGAATCCCACATAAACGAGGCTGTCAGAAACAGCTTCAAGGTCAAAAAGGTTTCGTCGTCGAAGGCGAAGGAGCAGACAGTTATCGCTGCGGAGGAGGATATCCCCGACGACAAGCTGCGTGAAGTCATTGAAAAAACAGGCTACGAATTCTGCGGCGCAGAGCGCAAGCCTTATGTTAAAAAGGGATTATTCGGAAGATGATCTCAGGCTTTTATTATAAAGCATAAAAAAGCTGCCCGTTCAAGGTGAATGTACTGAGTACACTTTGAACGGGCAGTATTTTTATTTAATGTCTGCTCAACAACTGAAAAAGTGCGTAGAAGCTTTGCTTCGGAGTGCTTTTTCAGTTGTTGGGTGCAAGGATTTTTGGCGATTTAGCCAAAAATCCTTGCACCTTGCCGCCCGTTAGCGGCGGCAAAAGCAGACATTAATCAGGTAGTACGGCACAAATCTTTGATTTGTGCCGCTGAAAATCCTGTAATACAGGATTTTCAGCCAACAACTGCCCGATGGGCAGTTGTTGAGTACGGACTATTTATTGTCTTTTTCTTTGTCCATCAGCGGGGTCATGCTCTTTGCGCATATCGCCATTGTTGAGGCATTATGCAGAAGTGCTGATGTTGAGGGGGACATAACGCCGAAAAGTCCTGCAAGAAGGAGTCCAGAATTGAAAAGCAGGATAAAGCGGTAGTTGCTGTTTATTCGCTTCATAAGCAGTTTGCTCAGCTTTCTTAGACGGACAAGCTCTGTCAGGTCCGCACCTCTCAGGGTTATATCTGCGGCTTCTCTTGCGATATCCGATGCGTCGCTCATTGCTGCGGATACATTTGCTGCGGCAAGTGCGGGTGCATCGTTTATGCCGTCGCCGACCATGATAACGTGCTTTCCTTCGGCTTTCAGCTGCTCGACCATGCCATGCTTATCCTCGGGGAGGACCTGTGCGTGGACTTCGGTTATTCCGAGCTGTGCGGCGATTATCTCAGCCGCCTTTACGCTGTCGCCGGTAAGCATTACGATATTGTCGATGCCCTCTGCACGCAGCATTTCGATAGCCTTTTTAGCTTCGGCTCTCGGCGGATCGCTTATGCAAAGCGCTGCGGCAAGCCTGCCGTCTATCGCAAGATAAACGACTGAGCATGCGCCCGACTTTTCGTCGATCTCATTTTGCTGTTCATCGGTTATCGTTATGCCTTCGTCCTCGGCTACAAAGTGCTTGCTGCCGATGATTGCCGGCTTTCCTTTGAGCGTTGTGGATATGCCGTGAGCAACGATATAGTTGACCTCGGCGTGCTCCTCCTCATGCTCAATATTTCTGTCGGCTGCACCCTTGACTATCGCTCTTGCGACGCTGTGGGGGAAGTGTTCCTCAAGGCATGCGGCTATTTTCAGGGCTTCGTCCTCGGAATATCCGCCGAATGGGATAACGCTTTCAAGCACAGGCTCTGCATTTGTGAGAGTTCCTGTTTTGTCGAAAACTATCGTATCTGCATGAGCATATTCTTCGAGAAATTTTCCGCCCTTTACGGTGATGTTCATGTCCGATGCTTCCTTTATCGCCGATATTACCGAAATAGGCGTTGAAAGCTTTATTGCACATGAGTAATCGACCATCAGCACGGAAACTGCCTTTGTAACATTCCGTGAGATGAGCAGGGTGAGGGCAAAACCTAAGAAGCTGAACGGAACTATGCTGTCCGCAAGACGTTCGGCACGGCTCTGCACGCCTGCTTTGAGATTTTCGGAATTGTCGATAAGCTCGATGATCCTGCTTATCTTCGTGTCGGAAGAAAGGCTGCGCACGGTAACGGCGATAGTGCCTTCCTCAACGACTGTTCCTGCGAAAACACTTGCTCCTTCCGATTTCATAACGGCAAGCGGTTCGCCTGTCATAGACGACTCATTTATGTATGCCTCGCCCTCGGAAACTGTGCCGTCAACAGGTATCACGCTGCCTGTGCGTATTCTGATGACCTCGCCCGTTTTAAGCTCTGACATCGGGATAAGCTTATCTCCCTCATCGGTGACGAGCCATACATTGTCGGCTTTGACAGCAAGACTGTCGGCAAGTGCGGCTCTTGTTCTTGCTCTGGTATAATCCTCGAGAAGTGCGGATATCGAGAGCAGGAACATAACGCTTCCTGCGGTCTTGTAATTTTTCTGGATAATACAAGCCGTGATGGATGCACCGTCGAGAACATCGACTGTAAGCTTTCCGTCAAACAGCGTTTTTATTGCATTCCATGTATATCTGAGTCCCTTGAAGAACGTCAGTATATTGCTTATCGGGGTCGGCAGGAAAGCTTTGAACATGACTCTTTTCAGAACGAGATCAAACAGATCGTTCTTGAAATCCCTGTCGATCTTCGTAAGTCCGAATTCGGGATCTGCCGCAGCCGGTTCAAGCTTTTTAACATCAAGTGCAGCGATCGCCTTTAAAACGGATTTGCGGTAGCTTCCTTTGTAAAAGACCAGGATTCCGCCGTTTTCGTAATGCGCAGCTGCGTCTGTTATAAAGTCCTTTGACATAAGATATGCGCAGATATCGGCTTCATTTTCCTTCTCAAACGCATATGCACCGCAGCGGACACGTATCCTGTACGGTTTGTCATAAACTATCCGGTATCTCATTTTATTCCACTTCGTCTTCCGTATCATCATCTTCGATAGCTGCCTCGACCTGAGCGTCATAGCAGATATCGGCAGCCTCATCCTTCATATTGCGGAGAGCGGCCTTTGCATCATTTGTGAGCTTCATGCCCTTTGCAAGACCGGTTACGGCAAGCTGACGTGTCTTCTTTGCGGTAAGAATTTTCTTTCCGACAACAAGTGCAGCAGCACCTATAACAGCATACCTGAACTTTTCATTCTTAAAACATTTCAACATAAGTCAACCATCCTTTACGGTTAAAATTTTATAAGCGGCACTATCGCCGCCTGTCACACCTTTCGGTGATAAACAGCGTTATGATATATAGACGGAAACGGCATCGTCCCATCTTCTTAAAACAGCTTCCGCGATCTTCGGGTCATACATCTTGCCGATGTTTTTTACGATCTCGCTTCGGCATACATCCGGCGGAAGAGCTTTTCTGTATGCACGTGCGGATGCCATAGCATCTATTGAATCGCAGACGGCGATTATCCTCGAGCCGAGCGGGATCTCCTCGCCCTTTGCACCGAACGGATAGCCAAGTCCGTCAAAGCGTTCGTGGTGATGGAGTATGATCGCCGATATTCTTGCAAAATGCGGGGATTTGGCGAGAATATCGGCACCGATCTGAGGGTGCTGCTTCATCAGCGTCCATTCTTCGTCATTCAGCTTGCCCGCTTTAAGCAGTATGGAATCGGGGATTCCTATCTTTCCGATATCGTGGAGATGCGCAGCAATATGCACTTCCTGAGTTTCCTTTTCCGTCAGCCCAAGTTCATGGCATAGCAGACATGCCATGTCACTGACTCTTCTCGAATGATTTCCGGTATACGGGTCACGCGCATCGAGCGCAGAGGTTATGCAGTCAACAAATTCATGATATTCGTAATTTATCTCGCAGTCACATTCCATAGTCAGCGGCATCCTTTCCGGCGGCGTTCATTTCTGATCATGCGTATGCAGATATATTTGACTATGCAGATAAAGGCTGCTGATGAAACTGTAAAAATAAATGCAGAGATCATATAAAAGCCCCCGTTCATAATTGTGTTTCCTGTCTGCGCCGATCGGCAGACGGTTTATTTCGTGCTTCCGAGAATATAATCGGCAAATCCGTCGGCAGCACTTTCGGAGAGATGAGCCACTATCGCAACTGCACTTCTGTCCGCTTCGTCCTCGGAGATACCGACAGTTTTATTCAGAAATTCGCGGATAATCAGGCACTTCGTAAACAGCGAGTTTGCTTCACGCACGCCGCTGTCTGTCAGTGAGATCTTTCCGTAATGTTCCTTTTCTATGTAGCCTGTTTCACACAGCTTCTGTGTCATGGAAACAGTGCTTGCCTTGCTGACGCCTACTATCTTTGCGACCTCGGCGGAGCTTACCTCGCAGCCGTTCTGACCAAGCTTGTAGATCGCAAACAAATATTTTTTCTGCGAATATGTGAGCATACCGCACCTGCTTTCATATTAGATAAAGTTAGAATACACTAACTTATGTACCGAAACAAAGGTTAGAATTTCCTAACCATTATTATAATACCGCTGTTGATGTGAAAAGTCAAGTGCTGCAATGTAAACAATAACAAAAATACGGCAATATTTTTTGTCAAAAATGCAAAGAGATCCGTGCCGCAGAAAGGGAGCGGCACAAATATATGCCTGCATTTCCCAGGGACACGGATCTCCTGAACTTATGCTGAAGAAATTTTATTTTGCAAGCTCCTCGCCGAAGCTCATGCACTTAGCAAGATCATCATCGGAAGGAGTTTCGTTTACGATAAGGCCTTCGCCGCCGAAAAGCTCAGCACCGTCACCCTTGACTCTTTCTTCCCAGCTTCTCATCCATTCGCCGTCACCCCAGCCGTATGAGCCGAAAAGTGCAACAGTCTTGCCTGCGAGAGCACCCTCGATGCCTGTGAAGAACGGCTCGAACTCGTCCTCCTCAAGAACTTCGTCACCCATTGCGGGGCATCCGAAAGCAAGTCTGTCGTAATCAGCGACATTTCCCGAAAATTCGGAAACGGTGAAAAGCTCAGCACCTGCGCCCTCTGCGACAGCCTTAGCCATCATTTCGGTGTTGCCTGTTCCGCTCCAGTAAATAACTGCGGTTTTCATAGTTTATTCCTCCTGTTATGAAATTCTGAGTGCGTGATAAATATCCTCGCCCTCATTTAATTTATTGCACAGAAATTTTCTGCACTTGTCGTAATTATCAAATATCCGCTTGGCATTTTCAACGCTGCCGTACACCTTCCAATAGCCGCACAGCTTGCATTTTTCACCTTTACGGCGGATAAAGCCCTCGACATCTTCGAGAGGATAGCCGAGAAATATTCCTATCTCATGAGGAAATTCTCCGCTTGTTCTTATTCTTTCCGAAAGCATATCCAGACATTCGCTGCATGACATATCCCATGAATATCCGAATTCCGAAAGCATACGCCTTGTTTCAGGCTCGGAAAGACGTTTTTTCAGCAGCTTTTCATTGCAGATAAGCACAAGCCTTCTTTCGCTGCATTCGCATAATGTTTTGATCTTCAGTCCCTTTGATGCTGCTTTTCTGTTGAATGTTTCGGAATATGAATCGACATCAAAACCGTGCAGGGGCAGGGACATCAGGTTTGAGCATTTTATCCCGAGCAGGGTAGGCGCAGTATGGAATGCAAGCTTCTTTTCAAAATCTATGTAATCGGTACGCTCCATTGCCGATCCTTCCTTTCTTTGGTTATCATAAGCTAACTATATGCTGCAAAAAAATCAGCAGCAGTACTGGTCAAGTATGCTTTTGAGTGCGCTGACGCTTGCACTGTGTATTCTCGCAACGGGAATATCGTGCTTTCTGGATTTCTGGTTTACGCTGTCAACCATCTTGTGGGAACATGTATTTGTAAAAACGACCATAAGATCGGGTGTTCCGAGCTTATTTTCAAAATCTGAGGGCATCTGTGTGAACACCTTTGCCTTGCAGTTGTATGACTTGCAGATATCCTTGTATCTTGTTGCCATGCGGTCATTTCCGCCGATAACTACTACGCTCATAGCCTGTCTCCTTTCATATAATATGGTTAGTTTCTGCTAACCATATTCAGTATAGCATACTATATATGAGTTTGTCAACACTAACTTTGCAAATATCAGGCAAAAAAATATCCGTCCCAAACCGTTGTGCGGAAGGGACGGATATCTTATATAAATTATTATTTAAGGCAAAAATAAAACAACAATAAAAGAATAGCACATTTGCATAGGTTAATCAACGGTAATTGTATGAACATTTTAACAATAAAAAAATCCCGCCTTATAAATAAAGACGGGAAAAATTTTATCTGTCGGAAAGAGCAATATATTCTCTCTGCGGCTGAACGTTTTTGTAAGCGGGACGGATGATCTTTCCGCAGTTGATAAGCTCCTCAATGCGGTGAGCTGACCAGCCTGAAATTCTTGCGATAGCGAAAAGCGGGGTATAAAGCTCTGTCGGGAGATTGAGCATGCTGTAAACAAATCCGCTGTAAAAGTCGATATTGGCACTTACGCCCTTGTAAATGCGGCGCTCCTTGGCGATGACTTCCTTTGCAAGTCGCTCGACAGACGAATAAAGTGCATACTCCTTTTCCATATGCTTTTCGATCGAAAGCTTTTCGACAAACTGCTTGAATATTTTTGCTCTCGGGTCGGATATGGAATAAACAGCGTGTCCCATTCCGTAGATAAGACCGGATCTGTCAAATGCTTCCTTATGCAGCAGCTTTACAAGATAGTCGGAAATCATTTCATCGTCTGTCCAGTCGGATACATTTGCCATTATATCCTCAAACATATTGACGACCTTGATATTTGCGCCACCGTGCTTTGGACCTTTAAGGGAGCTGAGTGCTGCGGTTATTGCGGAATATGTATCCGTTCCCGAGGATGTTACAACGTGGGTAGTAAAGGTCGAGTTGTTTCCGCCGCCGTGCTCTGCATGGAGAACAAGGGCAAGGTCGAGTATTTTAGCTTCAAGCTCGGTATATTCGCTGTCGGGGCGGAGCAGGTGAAGGATATTTTCAGCAGTCGAAAGCTCTGGCTTAGGCTGATGTATGAACAGGCTCTCCTTATCGAGATAGTAGCTCTTCGCCTGATAACCGTAAACGGCAAGCAGCGGGAAAAGTGCGATAAGCTCGACAGACTGGCGGAGAACATTCGGTATTGAGATATCGTTCGGCGCATCATCATATGCATAAAGCGTCAGAACGCCTCTTGCAAGGTTGTTCATAATGTCCTTGCTGGGGGATTTCATCATAACGTCACGGACAAATGTAGTCGGGAGCGTTCTGAAATCTGAGATAAGTTTATTGAAATCGGAAAGTTCCTCTTTAGTCGGGAGCTGACCGAAAAGCAGCAGATAAGTAGCCTCTTCAAAGCCGAAGCGGTTATCCTTGACAAAGCCGTTTACGAGGTCATTTATGTTGATTCCTCTGTAATAAAGCTCACCGTCGCACTGTATGGTTTCTCCGTTTACTGCCTTCGATGAGATGATCTCGGAAATTTCGGTAAGACCTGTAAGAACACCTTTTCCGTTGATG
>USNJ01000079.1 GCA_900556055.1 uncultured Ruminococcus sp. | reverse complement strand
CGTTTGAATTATTTGCCTGTGCGCCTGAATTTGCATAATTTGTTTCCCAGTTATATGTAGAAAGTGCGGTGCTGCTCTGCTTGACAGCATTGACAGTAACGCCTTCAAGCTCATCAGCATCGGCAATTCCGTAGATATAAGGACTTATTTTTGTGAGTCCGTCACCTGTATTTATATCAAAAGTCACAACTGTGTCATCAAATATATAATATGCCTCAGTGCTTGGCGATAAACAGCTTATCGCAGCAGCAGCCGAAAGCAGAAACGCCGTCATACGGCAAAATTTCTTATTCATATATAATCCCCGCATAGTTCCGAAAAAACTGCATGATACGAAAAGCAGTCATTACAGCACTTACTGATATTTCCATTTTCAAGTTAGCGTAAATAACAAATCATTAAAAAAGTTAATTAATGCAAATCGTTAATTTCGCCGTTATGAGCAAAGCTTAAAAGATCCGTTCCCGAAGATGATAACGAAAAACAGCAGAAATGAATTATTCAGTGTTTTCTTATATACATAACTTATATTTATTATACTACAAAACAACTGATTTTGCAAGAGAATTTTTTGGAAAAGATAAAAAATGGTGAACACCTATCAAAAGTGTTCACCATTTGCCTGAATGATCAAGGGAGATGGCACGCAGGCTCAGGGAAAACCTGCGTGCCGTGTAAAAGTGAGTAAATGCATGACATACGGTAGTACATTCACACATTTTCGGATAAATGAAAATGTCTTAAGTAATTACATAATCTCTGAACAAAGATCATTATACTCTGAAGAGCAGATCGCCGTATGTGGGGAAAGGCCATACTTCTTCAGGAGTGATTGTTTCAAGCTCATCAGCAACAGCTCTCAGTGACTGCATTGACGAGAATACCTCGTTTCTGAAGTACTTAGCATTAGCCTCAGCGCCCTCAACGTCCTTGGATCCGACAACCTTTGCCTCAAGAACAGATGTAGCGGAGTCAATGGAAGCAACAAGTCCGGAAACCTTGTCAGCCAGCTTCTTCTCAACGGAGCTGTCAACACCTGCCGCATTCTTTGCAACAATGGAATCAACGAGGGTCTTAGCAAACTTCATGCCTGCGGGCAGAATGTTCTTTCTGGACATATCGATCATTGTAAGAGCCTCAATGTTCAGAACCTTGGAGTAGTTTTCAAGGATGATCTCGGTTCTGGATTCAAGCTCAGTTCTTGTATAAACCTTGAACATCTCGAACATCTTGATGTTCTTCTCATCTGTATAGTGAGGAACAGCATCAACAGTAGAAACGTAGTTAGGCAGACCTCTCTTTTCAGCCTCTACTACCCAGCTCTCATCATAGCCGTTGCCGTTGAAGATGATCCTCTTGTGCTTCTTGATAGTATCAACAAGCAGATTGTTGAGGTCAACAGTAAAGTTGTTGGAACCTTCAAGAGCATCAGCGAATTCCTTAAGGGAATTTGCAACGATTGTATTAAGGATGCAGTTTGTGCATGCGATAGTTTCGGAAGAACCAAGGCTTCTGAACTCGAACTTATTTCCAGTGAATGCAAAAGGAGATGTTCTGTTACGGTCCGTTGTATCCTTGGGGAAATTAGGCAGAGCCTCAACGCCGATAACGAATTCCTTGTTCTCGTCAGACTTGATCATGTTTCCTGACTCGAGAGCATCAAGGATCTGCTGCAGCTCTGTGCCTACGAAGATAGACATGATAGCCGGAGGTGCCTCGTTAGCACCCAGACGGTGATCGTTTCCTGCTGAAGCAACGGAAAGTCTCAGCAGATCTGCATTTTCATCAACAGCCTTGATGATAGCAGCAAGGAAAGTAAGGAACTGAATATTGTCCTTAGGATCCTTTCCGGGATCGAGAAGGTTCTGACCATCGTTTGTGGAGATGGACCAGTTGTTGTGCTTACCCGAACCGTTGACACCTGCGAAAGGCTTTTCGTGGAGCAGACATACAAGACCATGTCTCAGAGCGACCTTCTTCATGATCTCCATTGTCAGTGCGTTCTGGTCAGCTGCAACGTTTGATGTTGTGAAGATAGGAGCCATCTCGTGCTGTGCGGGAGCAACCTCGTTATGCTCAGTCTTGGAAAGGATTCCAAGCTTCCAGAGCTCTTCATCGAGATCCTTCATGTATTCCTGAACTCTTGTCTTGATATTTCCGAAATAGTGATCCTCAAGCTCCTGACCCTTAGGTGCCTTTGCGCCGAAGAGTGTTCTTCCTGTGAAGATCAGATCCTTACGCTGATCGTAAAGCTTCTTGTCAACGAGGAAGTATTCCTGCTCAGGACCAACCGTTGTTGTAACTCTTGTAGCAGTCTTGTTGCCGAAGAGCTTCAAAACTCTGACAGCCTGCTCGGAAATTACCTCCATTGAACGAAGAAGAGGAGTCTTCTTATCGAGAACCTCACCTGTGTATGAGCAGAAAGCAGTAGGAATGTAAAGTGTGTTATCCTTGATAAATGCAGGAGATGTAGGATCCCATGCGGTATAGCCTCTTGCCTCGAATGTTGCTCTCAGACCGCCCGAAGGGAACGAAGAAGCATCAGGCTCGCCCTTGATAAGCTCCTTGCCTGAGAATTCCATGATGACCTTGCCGTCGCCTGTCGGTGAGATGAAGGAGTCATGCTTCTCAGCGGAAAGTCCTGTCATAGGATGGAACCAGTGAGTGTAATGTGTAACGCCCTTTTCAACAGCCCAGTCCTTCATAGCCTCTGCGATAACATCCGCAGCAGCGGGATCAAGAGCTGTACCCATCTTCTGAGTAGCAACGAATGACTTGTAAACGCTCTTGGGAAGCCTGTTCTTCATGGTTTCCTCATTGAATACGTTACAGCCGAAATATTCTGCAACTCCCTGAATTTTTGCATCTGACATAATGAATTCCTCCCAACAAAAAATTAAGACGCTCCGCCGGCAGGTGTTGCCCTGCTGACGGAACGTCATTGTTCCTTGTAACTATTTATACCGTTTTTCTTGGTATGGTTATATAATACACTATAAATCCGGTTTTGTCAAGGGGTTTTGAAAAGATTTTTTGCAAGTATCATTAAACAATCTTGCAAAATTTTATGAACAGTGCCATTTTGCAAGTGCATTTCTGAATTATTTCACGCTGCAATTGCAAAAATCTTACGGCAGAAGTCTGTTGAGATCTCTCGGGAACATTGAAGCCTGACGGATATTCTGCTGATTGAGAAGCTTCATAACAAGTCTTTCAAGACCGATTCCGAGGCCGCCGTGAGGAGGAAGTCCATACTTATGAGCAGACAGATAATATTCAAAATCCGCAGGATCAAGTCCCTGAGCCTTCATTTTTTCGATCTGCTCTTCATAGTTATGGATACGCTGACCGCCTGTTGTGATCTCAAGTCCTCTGAACAGCAGGTCAAACTTGCATGCGGTTCTGGGATCCTCAGGATCGTTCATAGCATAGAAAGGAGGCTTTGATGAGGGGAAATTCGTTACAAAGATGAATTCTGTTCCGTAATTTTCCTTAGCCCAGTTGCAGAGATAAACCTCGTCCTCAGGCTCAAGATCGAACTTGTTCTTTACCTTTGCGCCCTTCAGCAGTCCGATAGCTTCCTCGAACTTAATAGCAGGGATCTCACCCACTTCGGGAATATCAGCATCAAGTATCTTTATCTCAGGCTGATAATGTTCCTTCAGATAATCCATCAAATAACGGAGCATAGCAACTTCCATGTCCATAACATCGTACATATCCTTGATGAATCCCATCTCGAAGTCAAGACCGATATACTCATTAAGGTGACGTGATGTTGCATGACGCTCAGCACGGTAAACGGGAGCTACCTCGAAAACTCTGTCGAAGAATGCAACAGCAGTCTGCTTGTAGAACTGAGGGGACTGGTTCAGGAATGCTTCCTTATCGAAATAATCGAGACGGAAGATGTTAGCACCGCCCTCAGCGCCCTGTGCTACGATTTTAGGAGTGTGTATCTCAGTGAAATTATTAGCAAGCATGAAGGAACGGAAGCCGTTTGCAACACCCTCCTGGAACTTGAATGCAGCTCTTTCATACGGATTTCTGAGAGAAACCGATCTCTGATCGAGATTTACATCGAGAGAGCAGCCGAGCTTTCTCTGAGAAACGTGCAGAGGATAATCTGCGGAAGGTCTGGAGAGCAGCTTGATGGATTTCAGAGTGATCTCCACGCCATTGTAAGCTCTGGGTTCTTCCTTAACGATACCTGTTACAGAAACATAGCAGCCTTCTCTGATATCGCTGATAGGATCAGCGCACTCGCCCTCCGTGTAGATGGACTGAATGAGATATCTGCCTGTTCTGAGGATAACAAATGCAAATCCGCCCATAGCCTTGACCTTATGAACACACGCATTCATCGAGATCTCGCCGCCGACCTTGCTCTTAGCGTCTTCTATGGTAAATTCGCCGATAATGTCTTTTCCGCCAACTTTCAGCATTTGAGTAACATACCTTTCATTATAAATTAAAGCGACTTGAGCTTCTTTTCAAGTTCTTCCTTGATGACCTTAGGTGTGCAGACACCCTTCAGTTCCTTGGAGCACTGTCCCATAAGGAATCCGAATACCTTTACATCACCGCCGACATACTGATTAACAGCCTTTTCATTTGCTGCGATCACCTTTTCGATGACTTCAAGCACCCTGCCTGTATCATTTGTAATAAGGAATCCGCTTGCCTTTGCGATCTCCTCGGGATCTCCGCCCTGTTCAGCCATCTGACGGAAGATAGTCTTAGCGTCATTCTTGCTGACCTTATCCGTATCGGACATCTCAACGAGCTTTGCAAGCTGCTCCGCTGTAAACGGCAGATTATCGGGAGATATCTCACCGAGGTTTACACGTCTCATAAGCTCGCCGATAATGAAGTTTGCGATACTCTTAGGATTGTTGTATACCTTCAGAGCGCCGTCAAACAGATCGGAAACAGGCTTCTGATTAACAATGATCTTAGCATCATTTTCCGACAGACCGTATTCGCCTGTGTAAATTTCAAGACGCTTGAACGGCATAACAGGAAGCTTTGCCTTGATCTTGTCAAGATCCTCATCAGTGAAGTTCACCTGGAGAATATCAGGCTCAGGGAAATAACGATAGTCATGAGCATCTTCCTTGGAACGCATGGACTTTGTGATTCCCCTGTTATCGTCGAAACGTCTTGTTTCCTGGATAACACGCTCACCGCTGTCAAGCAGCTTTGCCTGACGCTTTATCTCATATTCGATAGCACGGCCGATAGCCTTGATGGAGTTCAGGTTCTTGATCTCGGCACGGGTTCCGAGCTTAGTATCATCGGGCTTCATGATGGAGATATTAACATCGCATCTGAGAGAGCCCTGCTCCATTTTACAGTCACACACGCCTGCATATTTCAGCAGAAGAGCGATCTTTTCAACAAAAGCCTTAGCTTCCTCAGCGGAACCGATGTCAGGCTCTGTTACTATCTCGATCAGAGGGATGCCGCAGCGGTTATAGTCTGCGAGGGAAACGCCGTTCAGGTCATCGTGGATAAGCTTTCCTGCGTCCTCTTCAAGGTGGATACGGTTGATCCTTACAGACTTTTTCTTCTTCTCGCCGTCCTCCTCATACTCAACGGGAACAACGCCGTTGATGCAGAGAGGCAGAGGCATCTGAGAGATCTGATAAGCCTTCGGAAGGTCGGGATAGAAATAGTTTTTACGGTCGAAAACAGAGAACTTGTTGATATCGCAGCCGAGTGCGAAGCCTGCCTTAACGGCATATTCAACAGCAGTCTGATTTATAACAGGCAGAGTTCCGGGCATACCCGAGCAAACAGGGCAGCATCTGGAGTTTCTGTCGCCTCCGAACTCAGCGGAGCATGTGCAGAAAACCTTTGACTTAGTCAGCAGCTCTGCGTGGATTTCAAGTCCTATAACAGGAATATACATCGTGAAGTACCCCCAATCACTTTATCTCAGGCAGACGGCGCTCGAACTGCTGCTCGAAAGCGTCCGCAACATTGATAATATCAGCTTCCGCAAACTTGCGTCCGATAACAGACATACCGATAGGCATTCCGTTTGCATCGTATCCGCAGGTCGTGGAGATAGCAGGCAGAGATGCGATATTTACGGTAACTGTGCATATATCAGCCTGATACATCTTTGCGGGATCGGAGATATTTTCGTGGATTCCGTAAGCTACGGAAGGAGCTGTCGGAGTCAGGATAACATCGCATTTCTCGAAAATGTCAGCATATTCAGCGGAAATTCTCTGCTTGAGAGCCATAGCCTTTCCGTAATATGCATCGTAATATCCGCTGGAAAGAGCGTAGTTTCCGAGAAGAATACGGCGCTTTACTTCCTCGCCGAAGCCCTCTGTTCTGGAATTTGCGATAAGCTCATTGAAATTGTCGCCGATCTCGGAGCGGTGTCCATACTTGATTCCGTCATATCTTGAGAGGTTTGAAGAAGCCTCAGCGGAAGATATAAGGTAGTATGCGGCAACAGCATATTTCAGTGAAGGCATGGAGCATTCAACAAGCTCTGCACCCATGGATCTATAAACATCGGCAGCAGCAAGAACTGCCTTTCTTACGTTATCATCGATGCCGTCAGCATAGAATTCAGCGGGAACAGCGATCTTCATTCCCTTGACTCCAGTGCCGACCTTTGCTGTATAATCCTCAACGGGATTCTTGGAAACAGTGCCGTCATGGGGATCATATCCTGCAATAGCATTGAGGATAGTTCCGCAGTCGTAAGCGCAGTTGGCGATAGGTCCGATCTGGTCAAGAGATGATGCGAATGCGATAAGACCGTATCTGGAAACACGGCTGTAAGTAGGCTTCAGACCTGTAACTCCGCAGAATGAAGCAGGCTGACGGATAGATCCGCCCGTGTCTGAGCCGAGAGCAGCTGTGCAGAGCGAAGCGGAAACAGCTGCAGCAGATCCGCCCGAAGAACCGCCGGGAACACGGCTGAGATCGTAGGGGTTTACAGTCTTTGCAAAAGCGGAAGTCTGAGTAGAACCGCCCATTGCGAACTCGTCCATGGAAGTTTTTCCGAGCATAACGATGTCATCGGCATTCAGCTTTTCCATTACGGTAGCATTATAAGGAGGCACGAAATTTTCGAGCATCTTGGAAGCAGCAGTTGTCTTGATGCCCTCTGTGCAGATGTTGTCCTTGATCGCAAGCGGGATTCCGCAAAGTGCGCTTCCCTCGCCCTTGTCGATCTTAGCCTGTGCCTTTTCGGCAGCCTGCATAGCAGCATCGGGAGTAACTGTGATATAGCTCTTTACATCGCCGTCGAGCTTGGAGATCCTGTCAAGATAAGCCTTTGTAAGTTCGGGCGATGAGATCTTGTGTTCATCGAGAAGCTTTCGTGCGTCCCGGATTTTGAGCGCAGTAATATCCATTTTTCTATCAATCCTTTTCAAAAGGGCATCTGCCCCGTAATTATTCTACAACCTTAGGAACAACGAAGCTGTTTTCGCTGTTGAGTGCATTTGCAAGAATTTTTTCCGTCGGGAATGACGGAGCGGCAATGTCCTCTCTCAGATCGTTCAGATATATATTCTTATTATCCTTGTAAGGATCGTAAGTGATGTCGATCTCCTTGATTGTGTCCATAATATTAATGATGTCAGTCATATCATTAGCTGTTTTTGCAAGTTCTTCATCTGTAAAATTCAGCTTGCTGAGCTTTGCAAGATATTTGACCATATCCAGATCCATAAGCTTATACCTCATTTTCTTCAGATTTTCGGGCGAACACGCCGCAACACAGTATTAATTATACACCATTTTATTCTTTAATGCAATAGCATTCAGCAAATTTTCATTTTTCGGTGATATTTTTCATGCTGATTTGAAACATTAAAGCTTCAGCAGACCTCTGTCATACATCTCCTGAACTGCAAGAAGAATGCCTGTCCTGCCCGTCGGATATGTAAGTCCGCCCTGAACCCATGCCGCAAAAGGCTCTCTGATCGGTGCGTCCGCAGAAAGCTCAATTGACGAACCCATGTTGAATGCGCCCGCAGCCATAATGACCTTGCTCTCATAACCCGGCATATCCCACGCCTCGGGAGAAACGAAAGCATCAACAGGAGCACCCTTCTGGATCCCCTGTACGAAAGCGGTGAGGTTCTCCTCATTTTTCAGCAGAACAGAGGTAATTATATCGCCCCTCTTGTCCGCACGCTTCGGGAACGTTTCATATCCAAGCATATTGAATATCTCGCAGGTGAAAACCGCAGTTTTCACAGCCGCCGCAGTTACCTCGGGAGCAAAGAAAAATCCCTGAAGCATGGGCTTGCACTGATTCAGTGTGCAGCCTACCTCCTTGCCCATTCAGACACAGGTCAGGCGATAGCTGCAAAGCTCGACATACTTGGATTTTCCTGCGATATATCCGCCTGTTTCGGCAATTCCGCCGCCGGGATTTTTTATCAGCGAACCCATTATAAGGTCAGCACCGGCGGAAAGCGGCTCGCTTGTCTGAACAAATTCACCGTAGCAGTTATCGACCATTATGCATATATCGGGATTTGCCGCACGGCAGATGTCACATATCTCCTTTATGTCCTCGACTGTGAGTGTCGGACGAAGCGAATATCCCCTCGAACGCTGGATATAAGCAGCCTTTGCACCCTTCACCTTTTCGGGGATCGCCGCAAGATCAACCTTTCCGCTTTCAAGCAGCGGGATCTCATCATATATAACGCCGAAATCAGTCAGCGAACCGTTCCCCTTTTCACCTCTGATGCCGATGACCTCTTCAAGCGTGTCATATGGTCTGCCCGTGACGGAAACCATTCTGTCGCCCGACCTCAGAATGCCGAAAAGCGCAGTAGAAAGGGTATGTGTACCGTTGACGAAATTGTGGCGGACAAGCGCATCTTCTCCGCCGAAAGCCTCAGCATAAACATTGTTGTCGAGAATCATTCTTGAA
>USNJ01000078.1 GCA_900556055.1 uncultured Ruminococcus sp. | reverse complement strand
TGATCGCGGTCGCGAGCGTGTCTGCCATCCTGGCGAGCGCATCCGTCATGTTGTCGCAGGAACTGTCCGCCATCAGCGTGTCGAGCGGCAGCGGCACCGAGGCGTCCGCGACGTGCTCTATCGAGCCGATGGCCGTGTTCGCGTGGGATGCCCGCTCCTGTCCCTCGAACGAGAAGGGAAGCGTGGCGAATACGATTGATGTGATGCCCTTTGCCGAGAGGTGCCTTACGATCTCGCTGGTCGCACCGCTGCCGGTTCCTCCTCCAAGTGCGGTGACTATTATCGCGGTATGTACGCCTTCGAGCTGCGGATCCAGCACTTCCTGGTTGTCGAGGAATGCGGCCTGAGCCTCGGCAGGAAGCCCTCCCGCGCCACGTCCGGCGAGGCGGTCGCCGCCGCCGCGCGCTTTTACAGGATCCCGCCGGAGCATATCATCGTCGTGTCCGACGAGATGGCGCTGCCCGTGGGGGCGCTCCGCATCCGCAAGAAGGGCTCCGCCGGCGGGCACAACGGGCTGAAAAGCATCATCGCGCTGCTGGGCACCGAGGACTTCCCGCGCATCCGCCTCGGCGTCGGCGCGCCGCCGCACCCGGACTATGACGTGAAGGACTGGGTGCTGTCGCCATTTAAAAATCAGGACGCGGAGGACATGGCGGTCGCCGCCGCGCGCGCGGGCGAAGCCGCCGAGTGCTACATCGCCGAGGGCGCTGACAGAGCCATGAACAAATTCAACACCAGATAATTCGGCGAAATCCAACTGCGTAAACAAGCGCCGGTGCGCACCGGGCTGAACATAAACGATGTATGAAAGAGGCTTGACGTATGAAAAAAAGCTGTATTGCGATGCTTTTGGCAGGCGGACAGGGCTCGCGGCTTTACGCACTGACCCAGAACGTCGCCAAACCCAGCGTTCCTTTCGGCGGAAAGTACAGGATCATTGATTTCCCGCTCTCAAACTGCGTAAATTCAGGCATTGATACAGTCGGCGTTCTGACTCAGTATCAGCCTCTCGTACTTCACGACTACATCGGAAACGGTCAGCCGTGGGATCTCGATAAGCTGCACGGAGGCGTTCACAATCTGCCGCCTTTCCAGACAGCTCTCGGCGCTCAGTGGTATAAGGGTACCGCTAACGCTATCTACCAGAATATCAATTTCGTAGACAGATACGATCCTGAGTATGTTGTTATCCTTTCGGGTGACCACATCTACAAGATGGATTACAATGATATGCTTGAATACCACAAGCAGAAGAATGCGGACGCTACTATCGCTGTTCTCGATGTTTCGATGGAAGAAGCTTCTCGTTTCGGCATCATGATAACCGACGAGGACGACAACATCGTTGACTTTGAGGAAAAGCCCAAGCACCCCCGCTCAACCCTCGCATCTATGGGCATCTACATATTTACATGGAAAAAGCTCAAGAAGTATCTTATCGAAAACGAAAAGGACGAAACAGCCTCCAAGGACTTCGGTAAGAACATTATCCCCGATATGAAGGCAAACGGCGAAAAGATGGTTGCTTACCACTTCGACGGCTACTGGAAGGATGTCGGAACTCTCGACAGCCTCTGGGAAGCTAACATGGACCTCCTTAACCCGAATATTCCGATCGACCTGTATGATCCCGAGTGGAAGATCTACTCCAGAAATCCTATTATGCCTCCTCAGTATGTAAGCTCCGACGCTGTTGTTGAGAACTCAATGATCGCTGAGGGCTGCGAGATCGAGGGAAAGGTTGATTTCTCCGTTATCTCACCGGGCGTAAAGATCGAAAAGGGTGCTACCGTTACAGATTCCATTATCATGCCCGGCTCTGTTATCAAGGCAGGCGCAGTTGTTGAATATGCTATCATCGGCGAAAACACTGTTGTTGAATCCAACGCTCAGATCGGCGCAAGACCTGAGAGCATCACTAACAGAGATGAATGGGGAATCGCTGTTGTAGGACACAACGTTAATATCTCGGAGAACGCAAAGGTTCTTCCTAAGCAGATCGTCTCGGAAAATATATAATGGAGGAACGCTGAAATGAGTACGAAACATAAAATCCTTGGCCTTATTTTCGCCAATATGCATGACGAAACAATCTACGATCTTACAAAATCCAGAACAATGGGTTCCGTTCTGTTCGGCGGAAGATACCGTCTTATCGATTTTCCTCTTTCCAACATGGTAAACAGCGGAGTTTCTGAGGTTGGCGTTATCACACGTTCAAACTATCAGTCACTGCTCGATCACGTTGGTTCCGGACGTGAGTGGGATCTCGCAAGAAAGAACGGCGGACTCCATCTCCTGCCTCCTTTCTCACACGTTGCAAGCGGCATGTACAGAGGCCGCCTTGAAGCACTCTACGGCGTATGGGATTTCATCAAGACTTCCGATGCTGACTATGTTATCCTTTCCGACTGCGATGTCGTTGCCAACATGGATTACTCCGATGTTATCGACAAGCATATCGAAACAATGGCTGATATCACAGTTATATATGCAAAGGATGTCCTTTCTCTTGAACAGTCTCAGAATTCCACAATTATCGGCGTGAACGACGATGGACGCGTAAACGATGTTCTCCTTTCACCTCAGATGAGCGGCGCATGCAATCTCAGCCTGAATATGTTCGTTCTCTCCAAGGAATTCCTTAAGAATATCGTGCTTGAAGCATCCTCCAGAAGCCTTTACAGCTTTGAGAGAGATATTCTCCAGGCAAGAAGCCACGAATACAAGATCATGGGCTATCGCTATGACGGATACTTCTCCAAGATCGATTCGATGGACAGCTACTACAAAGCAAACATGGAGCTTCTGAGCGGTGATAACCGTGCAAAGCTCTTCAGATCCGAAACTCCTATCTATACAAAGGTAAGAGATAATGCTCCCGTAAAGTTCGGCATCGGCGCATCTGTAAAGAACTCGCTTATCGCTGACGGCTGCATTATCGAGGGTACTGTTGAGAATTCTATCCTCTTCAGAGGCGTCAAGGTAGAAAAGGGCGCTGAGATCAAGAATTCCATCATCATGCAGGAGGGCGTTATCGGTCAGAAGTCCGATATCAGCTACGTTATCACCGACAAGAAGGTGCAGATATCCAATCACCGCATGCTCACAGGCTCTCAGAATTATCCTCTGTATATCGGTAAGGGAGCAGTTATCTAAGCCGGTTTTCGGGATTAAACCTGTTATGTCCGCCGCAGGGAATGCCCTTTCCCTGCGGATATCGGACAGATCCCACATCAGAAAGGAAATGATTGTATGAATATTTTATACGCTGCCAGTGAAGCTCTTCCTTTTGCCGCTTCCGGCGGACTCGCAGATGTTGCGGGTTCTCTTCCTGCCGCTATATGCAAAGCAGGTCACGACTGCCGCGTTGTAATGCCTCTTTATAAGAGCATAAAGCCCGAGCTGCGTGAAAAAATGACTTTCCTCACGAATTTTACCGTCGATGTCAGCTGGAGAAAGCAGTACTGCGGAATCTTCAAGGCTGAAGCAAACGGCGTTACATATTATCTCCTCGATAATGAGTATTACTTCGGCAGAGATGGCCTCTACGGCTTCTATGACGACTGCGAGAGATTTGTTTTCTTCTCAAGAGCAATCCTCGAAATGCTCAGATATATCGATTTCAAGCCCCAGGTAATAAACTGCAACGACTGGCAGACAGCCCTCGTTCCCGTTTATTACGAGGTATTCTACCGCCATCAGTACGGCTACGACAACATCAAGACCGTATTTACTATCCACAATATCCAGTATCAGGGCAAGTACGGCATGGAAGTGCTGAACGAAGTCCTCGGCATCCCGATGTATCATTCCAAGCTGCTTGAATACGATGGCTGCGTGAACCTGATGAAGGGTGCTATCGAAACTGCCGACAAGATCACTACCGTTTCGCCCAGCTATGCATGGGAGATCCTCGATCCGTGGTATTCACACGGTCTGGACAGAGCGCTGGTCAACAAGCAGTATAAGCTCTGCGGCTTCCTGAACGGCATTGATGTAAACCTCTACAATCCCGAAAAGGATCCCCTTATCTTCAAGAATTTCTCTGCGAAGAATCATAAGGGCAAGGCTGAGTGCAAGAAGGCACTGCTTGCTGAATGCAATCTCCAGGAGGGCGATGAGCCTGTTATCGGTATCGTAACAAGATTCGTATCCCATAAGGGTATCGATCTTATCAAGTACGTTTTTGAGGATATCCTGAACCTCGGCTACAAGTTCGTTATTGTCGGATCGGGTGAGAAGATCTACGAGGATTTCTTCCGTGAAATGGCTTGGAGACACCCCGATAAGGTATATGTTTACATCGGATTCAACTCTGAATTTGCAAGACGTGTTTACTCCGCTGTTGATATGTTTCTTATGCCGTCCCAGAGCGAGCCGTGCGGACTTGCTCAGATGATCGCTCTCAGATACGGCACATTGCCTATCGTCCGTGAAACAGGCGGTCTGCGTGACAGTATCAAGGACGCAGGCGCAGAGGGCGGAAACGGCTTCACATTCAAGACCTACAACGCTCATGATATGCTCGATGCATGCCGCCGTGCAAAGGATTATTACTGGAGCAAGGACGCATGGAGCAAGCTCGTTACACACGCTATGCAGTGTGATTTCAGCTGGGGTACATCTGCCGAGCTTTATCTCGGACTTTACAGAGAGCTCTGCGGCGAATGATCCGCATGATATATTGAATGTTATAATAAAAACCATTAGAATTGTGGGTTTTTAATATTATGCACCGTGAAAGAAATTTTGCGGTGCATTTTATTTTCAGAAAATATTTGAAATATGGTTATAAATATATAGTATAATACATGCGGAAGGGATTGATAAATGTGAGTGAAGAGTCAGTTTCCGTCAAGAATAAGGAACTTATGACGGAAGGTACCATCTGGAAAAAGATACTTATTTTCGCTGTTCCGCTTATTATAGGAAATCTGCTTCAGCAGATGTACAGCACCATAGATTCGATAATCGTCGGACATTATGTCGGAAAAAGTGCGCTTGCGGCGGTAGGATCAAGCACGTCGATAATCAACCTGCTTATCGCATTCAGCCAGGGCGCATCGGTCGGCGCAGGGGTTGTCATCTCGCAGTATATGGGTGCGCGGGATAAGAAAAGCGTCCATTCTGCGGTACATACGGCGGCGGCTGTCGCTGTCCTTCTTGGACTTTTCCTGACATTGGCAGGCGTGCTTATGAGCGGCCAGCTGCTTGTCCGGATGCAGACTCCCGATGATGTAATCAACGATTCGACCCTGTATCTGCGTGTTTATTCGGCGGGACTTGTTTTTAACGTTGTTTATAATATGGCGACGGGCATAATGAACGCTGCGGGCAACTCGAAGCGTCCGCTTATCTACCTCGGTGCGGCATCGGTAACGAACATCGTGCTTGATATGCTGTTCATCGCTGTCGGCGGAATGGGCGTTGAGGGCGCTGCGATAGCAACTGATGTCAGTCAGGCGGTCAGCTGCATGCTTGCGATGATATATCTTTTCAGGGTCGATGCGGATTACAGGATATCGCCGAAGAATATGCATATAAACGGACATATGCTTTCGAAGATAATAAAGATCGGTCTGCCGACGGGAATACAGAGCATGGTCATTTCGCTGTCGAATGTTATAATCCAGTCAAGCGTGAACAGCTTCGGCTCGACGCAGATGGCAGGCTTCGGCGCATACATGAAGGTCGATGGCTTCAACATTCTTCCCGTGCTGAGCATAAGCATGGCGGTGACGACCTTTGTCGGACAGAATTACGGTGCGGGACGTATAGACCGAGTGAAAAAGGGCGCAGCCGTGACCGTTGTGATGGGACTTATCTACACGGCACTGACGGGAATTCTCCTGCTGACATTCTCCGAGCCGATAATGCGCCTGTTTACGGACGATGCGGATATAATCGCAGCAGGTGAGCTTGCAATGAAATATTTCTGTCCTTATTATATGCTGCTGAGCATACTGAACGTACTTGCGGGAACGGTCAGGGGAGCGGGAAAAAGCGTCCCGCCGATGGTCATTCTGCTGTTTGCGATGTGCGTTTTCAGAGTTTTATGGATAAAGCTCGTTCTGCCGCATTACAACACGATAGATGTCGTATATATGGTATATCCGGTTTCGTGGGTGATAGGCGCAGCGCTTATGGCACTTTATACATGGAAGGGAAAATGGCTTCCCGTCAAATCCGAAGCATAAAAATGCCGTGATGGATCTTGTTCATCACGGCATTTTTGCACAGACGGGGTAATACTAAAAGCTTATTGAATTATGTCTATTAGTATTATTTTACTCGGGGAGAAGGTCGTTAAGTGTTTTTTCAAGCTCGGGAGCAACGTCGAAAGCAAGGAGAAAATATGCGTAATTTCCCTTTGTTCCTACTATTGATGCGTTTGCTGCATCAATATCATCGGGATAGAATGCATCCTGTTCCTGAGCCTTTTTCTGTCTTGCTTCAAGGTCTGCCTTTACAGCGTCTATCTGACCGTCAGCAGCCTTGATAATGATTATCTCGCTCATAACAGCACTCATGGGACAGTTGTAAATTACCATATCCTCGTAGTTTGCGTTGTCAGCATCGAGAAGGAAGAATTCCTTGTTGAACTCATTGTCCTCATTCAGTTCAAGATCGGGGAGATCGTCCTTGTGAGCTTCGATCAGCTTTTCTGCGATATCCTTGAGTGAGCCTGCTTCTGCACTGTCATCCGATGCTTCTTCGCTTTCGGAGGTCTCTTCGGAAGTCTCTTCGGATGTTTCCTCAGATGCTTCCTCGGAAGATGTCTCCTCAGTCATTGTATCGGAGAGAGTTGTCTCTGCGACAGTTGTTTCGGAGGATGCATTATCATTTTTTCCGCTGCAGCCTGCGAGCATAGCGCCTTTACCGCCTTGCCCATGTCGTGCGACGAACATTTCACGTCATATTTCATTTTAATTTTCCTTTCAGTTTCAGTCATATCATTTGATTTTTATATGGGCAGAATTTTCTGCATCTGTGATATATTATAGCAAAATAAATAAAAAAAGCAAGTCGGTTTTGTCACTTTTAACCCCTGCTTAATAATTTGTAATCGTGCTGTAACTATAAAGCCGCTATCCTGACAGGCAGGTGAAGCATCTGCGAATATACTGTCAAAGAAACGGCAAAAAATAAAAAGGTCATATGAAATTATTCACGAATTCATCTTACAGCGATAAAAATGTCCGCCGCCGGATATGCTCCGACAGCGGACAGCTTTCTTTCCGAAAGCATCTTATTTATTTGTATTATCGTTGTCTCCGTGGGGTACAATATCGTCGATGATGTCACCTGCGCCTGTTACTGCGTCGTCAACAAGGTCCTCGGCATCGGTGACAACATTGCCGATAACGCCGTTGTCGTTCGTCTGAGTCGATGTGCCGTTATTGTCCGATGAGGAAGCTTCGGTTTTGGCAGTCGTTGTCTCAGAGGGAGAAGAAGCGGTCGTTTCCTGCTTTGTTGTGGTTGTCGAGGTGTTGGTTGAGCCGTTATTTCTGTTTCCGCAGGCTGTGAGCGTCAGGCAGAGTGCTAAAACGGCGGCAGCTGATAGAATTTTTTTCATTTTCAGGATCCTTTCTGTTTTGCATTGCCGCCGTATCCATCACGAGAATCAGTCGTAATATTCCTCTGTGTCTTCAAGTGATGAGGGTGAAACACAGTATTTGTATACTTCGTCGGCAAGCTTTGTATATTCGGGGGGAACAACATATACGGTTCCTCCAACGACAATAGTATAACAGCTTTCCGTCGTAATATACCTTTCGGATGAAACTTTGATGAGTTTGTCAAGCTTTTCAAGGAATTCGTCATCGCACTTTGTTTTTTTGTCAGCGGTCAGGAATCCGTTTGAATCGTTATAGTAGATTATGTCGCCCGAATAGCAGTATGTCGAGGTTACGCCGCCGTTCTGCTTTGTGAATTCGTTATCGGGTGCGCCGATGTAAAAATCAAAGTCTGTGAGATAGGCTCTGAGTGAAGTCAGATCTGTTGTATCAGACAGCATTACGCCGCAGCCTGTCAGATAGTTGATCGTGCGTGTGAAATGCGGGAGTATCATGATGCGGAATCCGTAGTTGTCCGTAAGGGTGCAGAGCTTTGCTTCCGAGCGGAGATACTGATCGGGTGTTTCGTCAAGAATATCATCTCTGAGCGCCTCGGCAAGCCTGTATCCGAAATCGCTCGGAAGTGTAGCACTCCAGAGATCACGGGAATACTGTCTGTTTACACCTGAGTAAACACAGAACCCAGGATCATAATTTGACAGATTACTGTCGTTATTGCGATCCTTATTTTCAACATAATGTTCCCACAGATCGGTCAGATGGTTATAGACATATTCGGCACGGCATTCGTGACCTTCCTTTGTTGCTGTGATCTCTGCGTATTTATTCATTTCCGCAATAGGAATACCGTATCGTCTTGTCATATTTCCGCCGGATTTCAGCTTATAGGTTATGTCAAAAGAATAAACGCCGTTTTCGTAATCAGCATTTCTTGATTCAAGGCAGTATTTGTGAATGTCGATTATTTTTTGGATATTTTCCGTTTCGGAGAATGTGTAGCCGATCTCGGTCCCATAGCTTGTTGAAACCATGACGGAGCTTACCGATCCTGCTGACGGCACCTTGTTCACGATGCCGAAGCCGTCCGTCGCATTGCTTATGAAGTTCACTCCAAGCACTGCCGCAACGATAACGACATACTTTACTGCCGATTTCCATAACTTTTTGAAGCCTCTGTTTGTTACGACCTCGAAGATAAGGAAAACTATTCCCGCTGTGATGAATGCAGGTACGCCGACCTCATCTTCGATCATGAACAGCGAGAGAATGCAGAAGATAGCCGCTGTCACGATAATATTGTAAAATGCTCTGAATACGAAGGGCTTTGTGACCTGCTCAGCCTTTCTTTTTCTGTATATGAGAAAAGCGGCAAAGCCAAGAGCTGCGGTGATAAGTGTGAATATAACAAACCATTTTCCGAAGCTCAGGTCATAGTTATTATTATAGTACTCGTAATCTAAATCAAACCTCAGTGACTGGAGTGCCATAACAAGACCGTATGCGCCGCCGAATGGACCGCACCAGGGAACAAGCTTTA
>USNJ01000077.1 GCA_900556055.1 uncultured Ruminococcus sp. | reverse complement strand
TCGCCCTTGCGAGGGCGACCAGCCCTTGCCAAAGCCCAAGGGCTGGACCCCAACGCTTTTTAGCTTCTGGTGCGGGTTTGTTAGCGATGTTCACCTGAATGTAAAAAGCAAAAAACAAAAGGAGAGTCATAAGGTGACTCTCCTTTTTATCTCAGGTCACATATTGCCCGAAAGCTGCATTACTATCGCACTTACGGCTATCGGACAGGTCTCGCACCTCAATATGCGCTTTCCCAGCCAGATGTTCTTCGCCCCTGCGGCTTCCGCCATCTCCGCTTCGTCACGGTCAAATCCGCCTTCGCTGCCAACCATCACGGCGATGCTCTTTTCACTGTCTATCCCCGCTTCGGCTATGCGTATGCCGCCGTTCTCATAGCAGAAAAGCTTCACTTCCGAACGCTTCATATCCTCAAGCGCTTCCCTGAATGTCATCGGTGCTGTTACCTCGGGAACCATTCCCCTGCCCGACTGCTTCGCCGCTTCAAGCGCTATCTTGTTAAGACGCTCCGTGCGCTTTGCTCCGCTTTTATCTGCGGGCGGCTTTGCCACGCATCGCTTCGATGTGAACGGAACTATCCTCGAAACGCCCAGTTCTACGGCTTTCTGCACGATAAGCTCCAGTTTGTCAGACTTCGGATATGCCTGATAAAGTGTCAGAAAAACCGTCGGCTCGCTCTCTGTCGGACGTGTTTCTACTATCTCGCTCACTACGCTGTCGCTCGTCATCTCCGTAATACGGCAGATATACTCCGTTCCGCTGTTGCAGAATGTTATCTCATCGCCCGGCTTCATGCGCAGTGAATAGCCTATATGACGAGCGTCCTCGCCCGTGGTTATGATACTGTTCCCGCTGACATCGGCGGTGAAAAATCTCGGCATCAGATGACCTCTTTCAGAATAATATATGCGACCGTTGCGAGCGATCTTGCTTCAACATAGTTATGGTCAATGACATAATCGCCGTTTTCAAGGTCGTTCTTTATCTCGGAAACACGCTCAATGCCCTTGATAGCCTCATTCAGGTCGGGTATAACGAAATACGATTTCTGCATGATATGGCGTATCTCGGTTCTTATTCCCGTCGGGATAGGCTTTGCTGTTTCGGAGACCTTATACGGATAGCTTTCTGCATCGACAGCATATTTTTCGGGATCTTCCTTCATTTTTCTTACGATATCATCAGCCGCTTCATGCGCAAAAACGATAGCTTCAAGCAGCGAATTGCTTGCAAGACGGTTATTTCCGTGAACGCCGGTATGCGAGCATTCGCCGACTGCATAAAGGTCGCTGATGCTTGTTTCAGCCTTCGTATTTACGTTGATCCCGCCCATCAGATAATGCTGACAGGGATATATCGGAACAGGCTCCTTTGTCAGGTCATATCCGTATGCAAGGAGCTTTTCATATATCATCGGGAAGCGGTTCTTTATAAAATCGCTGTCCTTATAGGATATATCAAGGTAAAATTCATCGGAATTCAGCCTTCTGCCTTCCATGATGATAGCATGCGAAACGACATCTCTCGGCGCAAGCTCAAGGCGCTCGTCATAATTCTGCATAAAGCGTTCCTTGTTCTTGTTCAGCAGATATGCGCCCTCTCCTCTTACCGCCTCGGAGATAAGGAAGCATTCTCTTGTGTGCTTGTCGTTGAATGCGGTCGGGTGGAACTGGATAAGGCTCAGGTTCTTGATATTTGCGCCCATTTCATATGCAAATGTGATGCCGTCGCCCGTTGCGATAGCGGAATTTGTCGTGAAATCGTAAACTCTGCCTATGCCGCCCGTTGCAAGTATCATAAACTTTGAATCTGCGGTATGGTGGACATCATCTATCAGGATATCGCAGGAAAATCCGCCGTTTGTCTTTTTAACATCACAGAGAAGCGCATTTTCGGCGATAGTTACATTCGGGAGCTGTCTTACGGCAGCTGCAAGACGCTCGGTTATCTCACGTCCCGTGCTGTCCTTGTGGTGGAAAATTCTGTGACGTGAGTGGCCGCCTTCGAGGGTGCGGTGATATTCGCCGTCGGCGGTCTTGTCGAAATCCACACCGAGCTTGATAAGATGGTCTATCTCGCGTGCAGCCTCGGTAACAAGGACCTTCAGGCTGTCGGGATTGTTCTTGAATCCGCCTGCGATAAGGGTATCGTTTGTGTGCAGCTGGATATTGTCATCGTCCTTGGGCTTGTAAACGCCTGCGATTCCGCCCTGAGCGAGTGCGGAGTTGCAGAGCATCTGCTCTCTTTTTGTGATTATCAGGATCTTCAGATCGGAGGGAAGGCTGATAGCGGAGTAAAGACCGCCTGCGCCTGTTCCTGCGATAATAACGTCATATTTGCCGTCCATAATAAAATCATTCCTTTATTTTTACAGAGATTTTCCGAAATATACTTATTCCATTATAACATATCCGACAAAATTAGTCACGGCATTTTTATTTCTTAATATGTATATTTTTTTGCACGATACAAAATATATGCGTTATATTGGACTTGTTTTGTATAAGTTGATAATTATGCACACAGCAAGTTTTATATTTTTTATCTTCATACGCTCTTGACACCATATATGACACCATGATATAATAGAGAAAAGGGACGGTGAAAAAATGTCAAAATGGGATAAGCTTTTGCGGAAAATATGCACGCTTTCCGCAGATGTGAGATTTGATGAGCTGAAAAGAATACTGGAAAGCCTTGGCTATACAATGTTTGCGCCAAGATCGGGCAGCAGTCATTATACATTCAGAAAGGACGGCTGTCCCCCCATAACTGTCCCCAAGCACGAACCAATCAAAAAAGTATATGTTATAATAAAAACCATTAGAATTATGGAGAAGAAATCGCCGCAAAAGCTTTAATATATGCGGCTTTGCGGCGAGAGATTCCCATAATTCAATGTATTTTTAGTATTGAATGGTCAAAGACCTGATAGAAAGCGAGGAAAGCCATGAAAGACCTTGATTATTACATGAATATCCCCTTCAGGATCGAGATCACACCCGACACTGACGAAGGCGGATACGCAGCATCGTTCCCCGAGCTTCCCGGCTGCCTTACCTGCGGGGACACGATAGAATCGGCTGTAAGGAATGCCGAAGATGCAAAAAAGGAATGGCTGTCCGCAGCCCTTGAAAGCGGCATACCTATCCCCGAACCTGTACCGGCAGACGATTATTCGGGGCAGTTCAAGCTGCGTCTGCCGAAAACGCTTCATAAGCAGCTTTCAGAGCAAGCGAAAGCCGAAGGGATAAGCATGAACCAGTATTGCATCTACCTGCTCTCGCAGAACAACGCAAGGCATCACATATAAGATAACGTCCTCTGCAAAATATTGCGGGGGACGTTTTTTTCACCAACCATATACGCAGTTTTTACAGCGGGAGATTTCCATATCCCCCGAAATGTCAACATCCGCAGACAAAAAAACTCCCCCTCCGCCGCAGCAGAGAGGGAGAATATCAGACATTATAAGCGGATAATCAGCCGAGAACAACCTTGATCTCGTTTGTATCCTTGAGCTTGTCAGCGGGAACGAAGCAGCCTTCGAGCTTTTCGCCGTTCAGGAACAGCTCCTTAACGCCGCTTTCAACGTGTGCGGAGTTGTCAACTGTGATGTCGAGCTTCTTGCCTCTGAAGCTCTTGCGGATCTTAAGACCGTTCCACTCGGAGGAGATGGAAGGATTGATGTTAAGACCGTCAGCGTTAGGACGCATACCGAGGATACCCTCAACTGTACCAACCATTACGGTGGATGCAGTACCTGTCAGCCAATGCACGTGTGCACGGCCTGCGAACGGGCTGTCCTTACCCTCAACGAACTGACCGTAAACGTACGGCTCAAGGCATCTGTGCTCAGCGTTGTCGTTGTATGTTGCGGGAGAAGCTTCCTTCCAGTACTTGTATGCACGGTTACCGTGTCCGAGCAGGGACTCTGCAAGGATCAGCCAGCCCTGAGGCTGAGAGAAGATACCTGCGTTTTCCTTTGTGCATTTGTTGAAGCACTGCATAAGAGCGCCGTCAAAGCCATGCTCAACATAAGGAGGATACATAACCATTGCGCCGTAAGGAGTGTTCAGCTCTCTTTCTACGCTGTCCATAGCGAGCTTAGCCTGTGCTTCGCTTGCAAATCCGGAGATAACCGACCAGGACTGAGGATTGAGCCACATATTTGCCTCGGGATCTGTTCTCTGACCGATAACGGTTCCGTCTTCCTTATAGCCTCTGATCCATCTGTCCTCATTCCAGCAAGCAGCAAGGATCTCATCGAGCTTCTGCTTAACTTCGTCGAGGTACTTGATGTACTCGGTATCATTCTTCTTTTCAGCATACTGTCTGAGGATCTTTACAGCATAAACGAGCTGGAATGCAACGAATGTGGACTCACCCTTCTTGCCAAGACGGAGGCAATCGTTCCAGTCAGCGTGCAGACCTGCGGGCATGCCGTGGTTGCCGAGGTGGTTCATGGAGAACATGACAGCTCTCTTCAGGTGATCGTAAACAGTGCCCTTTTCGCCGTCGTTAGCGTAGGAGATCTCCTCGTCGAGGAATGCGATATCGCCGCTCTCGGAGATGTACTTGTAAACTGTGGGGAACAGCCAGAGAGCATCATCTGCACGGTAGGAAGGATGTCCTGTTTCCTTTGCATATGCTGTGTTCTCGTCGTTCTCATCGGGGTGATTTTCGTGACCTGCATTGTGAGTATACTTAACAAGGGGCAGACCTGCTCCGTTTGTTACCTGAGCGGAAAGCATGAATACGATCTGCTTCTTAGCCATTTCGGGAGCAAGATGGATAACGCCCTGGATATCCTGAACCGTATCACGGTAGCCGAAGCCGTTTCTCAGACCGCAGTACTGGAAGGAAGCAGCTCTTGACCAGATGAATGTGATAAAGCAGTTGTAAGCGTTCCATACGTTTATCATGTTGTTGAAATCCTCATCGGGAGTTTCAACCTGGAAGTTATCGAGCTTTTCGTGCCAGTAGTTCTTCAGCTCCTCAACTTCCTTCTCAACAGTGCCTGCCTTCTCATACTTGGAGATGATTGATGTGATCTCATCATCAGTCTTAGGGCCGCCGAGAACATATGTGAGCACCTTGGACTCACCGGGCTGAAGAACGATATCGCTCTGGAGTGCGCCGCAGGAGTTTGTGTTGTAGTTCAGGCTGCCCTTCAGACCCTCTTCGATGCCCTTGGGGTTAGCGTAGCTTCTGTAAGATCCTACGAAAGCATCACGGTCGCCGCAGAATGCATCTGCCTTAGCGCCTGCAAGGCCGAGAAAACGTCCTGTTTTGGAGTTATATACTTCATTCTGCATCTGATGGATGTAGTTTTTCTTGAAATATGTGCGTGTGATGAACAGTGTGTACTGGAGGTTGACCTGATCCTGCTCATAGTTCGGGTCATTTACGAATTCGCAGTAGCCTGTAACGGAAAGCTTTCTTGGCTTTGTATCGTTGTTTGTGATCTTGGCAGCCCATACCTCATAAGTAGCGTCCTTGGGGACATAATAAGTCACTTCGGACTTGATCTTCTTATATTCGGAAGTGATAACGGTGTAAGCTGTACCGTGACGGCATTCGCTCTTGTAATCCTCAAGGGGCTTACATACGGGAGCCCATGAGCCTGACCAGTATTCGCCTGTTTCATTATCCTTGATGTAGACATAGCGTCCCGGCTGATCGACAGCAACGGAGTTGAAGCGATAGCGGATAACACGTCCGTTTGCGCCGCTCTTTACGAAGCTGTAGCCGCCTGCGTTGTTGGAGATAATAGCACCGTATTCGGGAGAACCGAGATAGTTAGCCCAAGGTGCGGGAGTTGCGGGGTTTGTGATAACATATTCCTTGTTCTTAAGATCGAAATGACCGTAGTTCATGGGATATACTTCCTTTCGAGATAGATTTCGGAGGAGATGAAAAGGTTTTCATCTTTCCTCTCCGACATACACATAATAAATACATTGTACCATCACGGAGAGATTTTTTCAAGTCCCCCCGATAACTTTTTTCATGGTTAATCGTTTAAGAGAAAAAAGTTTACATTTGGGATTGCTGGATACCATTATACCCGCAAAAAGGCACAGCTGAAAAATCAACTGCGCCTTACTGCATTATCTGAAATTATTCCAAAACATCATAAATTACAACGCCGTTGCAGATTACAAGCAATTGCTTTGACGTATTCTGATTATTCAGTATTGAATAGGTTACACTTGAAGAATAGCCTGCTTCTTTAACTGATTTTTGTGTAGAATTGCAAAGGGAGACCATGCTGGTTTTAACATTAGTCCAATCTGACTTAGGATTTATCCCCTGCTGGATAAAGTATACGCCTTCGGCAATTCCCGCCTGATTAATAGTAACATAATAGCAATCCGTATCTTCATCATATGTAACGCTTGCATCGTCAAAATTGCTGTTAATTATAGCTTTAATTGCAATCAAAAGATCTGAACGTGTCATTTTCGGGGTTTGCGCATATGTGCTGCCGGAAGTTGTTGTGGTACTTGATGGCTTTTCACTGGGCAGTCCCAACCAATTTCTTAACTGAGACAGGTTTTCACTTGTCGTTTCATCTTTTTTCAAAGCGTCTCCAAGATAAACAGGCTTTACCGTATCTAAAGCATATATTCCTATTTTTTCATATGTATTTCCTGTATCAAGATTTTTTACTCTCAGCAGCCGTCCATAATATAGTGCCTCTTCCATTTTAGGATTATTATTTAAAATATACTCTATATTATTCTTAAACCATTTTACAGCATCATTCAAATCTTCCTCAGTTGCTGTTTCAGCAGCAGCATCTGCATCATCAAAAATTTGCTGTACTTTTTCCTCCTTAGTTAATTTGGGTTTCTTCATTGTGGTTTCTGTCTCTGTTTCGGAAGTTGTTTCAGGCAGAGTTGTTTCTTTTATTATGCTTTCAGATGATACTGCTTCTTCATTACCCGAAGAACATCCTATCAGGCTTATAACAGACACAGCCACCATCAAACCACAAAGAAATTTTTTAAACATAATTATAGCAGTCCTTTCAACTATATTTTAATTATTTCTCTGATTATAGCACAATTTTCCTATTTATGCAATGCATTTCCAAATAAAAATGTAAATTTATCGCATATTTTCTGTGTTAATTACCACAAAATTACATTAGAACGGCATGATGCCGCCATAACAGACAATCGTGTACGGGATTTTTTACATATTAAATCTTGATTATTGAGTAAGCATATGCTAATATAGTAAAAAGCCGATCCACCATAAGGTCGGCTCAGCTTCGGAAAACGGAATTTTATCTGTAAAGGAGAATTTGAAATGGAAAATTCGGTCAATGCATGGGTGATTTTGAATTTTTATCACGGTGCTGTAAAGGCAGAACTGAAGCACCGCGGATTTCCCAAGGAAACGGCGCAGAAGATACTTTCGGAATACAAGACTGTCGCTGCGAGGGCAAAGGACATAGGCAAAGCAAAGCTCCTTGCAAGCTACATAATGGGGATATATTTCATCGCCATGGTCCGCAGCACGGGAAGATCCCCCGAGGAAAATTTCGAGATACTGAGGGACGGCTTATGCGCATCATCGCTGTTTCACAAGGCCATGGGAAATGCCGAAAGCTATCTCGATCCGAAGAAGCTGCCCGCAAGGCTGAAATGGTCCGAGGAGAGCCATAAGCGGAAATACGGGAACGACTGGGTGGTCGATATCCTCACAAAGACCGATGATTACGAGCTTGGTTATGATTATCGGGAATGCGGGGTATGCAAGCTTTACAATGATGAGGGCTGTCCCGAGCTTGCGCCTTATATGTGCAGAATGGATTTTGTCCTCGCCGATATCATGGATATGAAGCTTGTAAGGACGGGAACGATCGCAGAGGGCGCAGAGCTTTGCGATTTCAGATACAGCAGGAAATAACATCGGAGGTTTTACCATGGAATTTGCCGCATACGGAGATAAGAACAGCAGGGCAATAATATTTGTGCATGGCTCATGCACGACCGCAGAAACGTGCTATTCAAAGCTTGCCAAAACAATGAAGAATGATTTTTACTGCATTCTCTGCAAATTGGACGGACATTATGACGGTTCGGAGGATTTTATATCGCTTACTGCCGAAGCGGAGCAGATCGAAAAATACATAGGCGATGAATTCGGCGGTCATGTTTATGCGCTGGTCGGACTGTCGCTCGGTTCGACGATCTGCGTCCGTATGCTTGAAAGAAACAGGATATCGGCGGAAAAAGTTATCCTCGACGGAGCTTGTGTGCAGAACAAGGGACGGTTTTATGCGGATATGTCTGCGTTTATGTGCAATATCGGAATATCGTATATCCGCAGGGGCGGAAGTATCCCCGACAAGCTTGTTGAGATGGTGTTCGGAAAAGGGAACACAAGCGTTGTCAGCATGATGTACGCAGGCACTTCAAAAGCAACTGTCAAAAACGTCTGCAAACAGGTCTACTGCTATAAGATCGGCAGCGGACTGTCAGACTGCGGCAGCAGCGTCGTCTGCATAAGGGGCGAATTTGAGCCTATTCCCAAGGAATCGTTCAGGCTGCTCAGTGAGCATCTTAAAAATATAAGGGAGATCATCATTCCGAACTGCGGTCATGTCCAGTATCTGAATGAACAGCCGCAAAAGTATCTCGATATGCTGAATGAGCTGCTTGCATAACGCCGATCTCTTATAAATGTGCAAAAAAGCGTCACGGAAGAAACTTATCTTCCGTGACGCTTTTTCACTTCTTTTTCTTCTTTTTCCTGCCGAATATCAGCGAGAGCGTGCCGGTCAGCAGGCACAGACCGCAGAATATAAATATCAGCGGCTTCGGCACTTTTTTCAGCTTTATATCCCTCAGTTTCATTGACTACCGGTCCTTTCCGATGCTTTTTTGCTGCAGATAAACATTATTACCGCCATTGCGCAGATGATTATATATCCCGCTATGCTGAATATATCGGGCATCTGTCCGAATACTATCATGCCTATTATCGCCGAAAATATTACCTGCGAATAGTCATAAACGGAAATTTCCTTTGCGGGCGCATTGAAGTATGCCGCCGTTATTGAGTATCTCGCCGCCACTGAAGAGATCGTCGATCGCGCTGGCATTGAAGAAAGACTCGCCAAAAACGCC
>USNJ01000076.1 GCA_900556055.1 uncultured Ruminococcus sp. | reverse complement strand
GCCGCCGATAAGCGCCGTTCTCACGAGATTTACGGAATCTCTGCCGACATTTACCGTTATGCCCTGCATGGAAAGCACGGTCTTGTTCTCGACAAGATTTGATACTGTGAGGGGGGCTTCTCCGACTGTTTCCTTGTAAACTGCGGAAAGTCCCTCAAGCTTTTCCTCGCTGACACCTGCATCCGAGAGAATGTTTTTAAGCTTTCTGTCGTCAATGACGGGAAGCTCTGTTTCATTTTTGCCAAGCTCAACAGTTTCCATCAGCTTTTCGTTTACCCTTGTGATGACCGTATAATCAAGCTCATCGCCCGCAACGCTCTGGACTACCTGTCTGAACTTCTCCTTTTCGCCCTCGCAGGACATAACGAATTCGCAGCCGAGTATCTCATTTATAAAGGAGATGTTCGGCTTTTTCGGCGACTGGGTGTAGTACATCACATGGTTGACATCGGAAGTTCTGTCGCTGAAAACAGGGAATAGAA
Organism: uncultured Ruminococcus sp.; assembly: GCA_900556055.1. Classification (GTDB taxonomy): domain Bacteria; phylum Bacillota; class Clostridia; order Oscillospirales; family Ruminococcaceae; genus UMGS1889. The sequence goes on along the minus strand of USNJ01000076.1, from coordinate 8,718 downwards.
ATCCGTCCGACGGAACACGGCTGATGATCTTTTCCGTGTTTGACTTCTTGATAATGGTGTTTGTTTCATCGTCAAAAACAAGTCCGTCCGTGCCTGTATTAACGGGACAAACTGCGGCGATAATGAAGTTGTAGATGTTTTCATTTATATCCGCTTCGATCTCGTCATTTTTGTTTTTCGTGAACACGGAATATGAGCAGTGACCGATAAGCACGGTGAAAGCCTGCTCGTAAACTATCTTTTCCGCAATTTTTCCGATAAGCTTGTCTGCGCTTTCATCTTCGTCATCGAGCTTGCCGGAAAGCACGGAATAGAGGAGCTTCTGCGCACCTGTTTCATCGTCATATGCCGAGTTCGGGAAAACATATTCCGTCAGTGCCTTGCCGAGACTTCCGCTCAGCACCTTTTTCAGGCTTTCCATGATAACGGACGCTTCCTCCTCGGGGATAACGGGGTATATCCTGTTTGATTTGCAGAGAATATTCCGCTCATGGTCAACATATGCGGAATAAACTCTGTTGAGCGTAAAAAGGCTGCTCTGTTCGCTGAAATTCTTTTTGAGTTCCGATAATTCTTTTTTATTCATTGCTTATTTCCTCAAAGATTAATATAGGTCAATACGTTTCTGATCTCGCCGTTTTCGATTATTACTCTGGGTACGCGCATGCCTATGCCGCAGATTATCTCATATCCGATAGTGCCGTAAAGCTGTGCGAGATCGTCAGCTGTAATGGATTCGCTGCCCTGTGATCCGATAAGTATAGCTTCATCTCCGCATTTTGCATCGGGAACGTCGGATATATCCACCATCATCTGATCCATGCAGACATTTCCGAGTATCCTGCATCTTTTTCCGCCGATAAGAACCTCCGCCTTATTGGAAAGCAGTCTGGAATAGCCGTCTGCATAGCCTGCGGGGATAGTTGCTATCTTCATCGGCTTTGAAACTGTGAAGGTCCTGCCGTAGCTGATGCAGTCGCCCGGCTGAGCGTCCTTTATGTAGGAAATGACAGTTTTGAAGCTGAGGACAGGCTTTACTGGGACAGGGCTTTTTATCTCGGCATTCGGCTTCAGACCGTAAAGGGAGATGCCGTATCTTATCAGGCTGCTTTCGGGATCAAAGTGATAAAGTCCGCCTGCGCTGTTGAGAAAATGGCATACCTTGGGAGCAAAGCCCTTTTCTTCAAGTCCCTTTTTGACAGCAAGAAATTTTTCAGTCTGCATTCTGGTGTATTCGATGCTGTCCTTGTCGTCGTTATCGGCAGATGAATAGTGAGTGAAAAGTCCCTCTGCTTTGAGATTTGACATTGAGAAGATGTCGGCAGTTTCTTCGATGCAGCGGTCAATATCATCTGCAATAACGCCTATTCTTCCCATTCCCGTGTCGATAGCGGCATGAACTCTTATTCTGAGCTTTCTGCGCTTTGCTTCACGGTTCATGCGGTAAGCGTGCTCCTTGGAGATGGCAGCTGCGATTATATCGTACTTTACAAGCTCGTCAACAGCGTCTGCGGGAGTGTATCCGAGAATGAGTATCTCGCCCGAGCAGCCGCCGTTTCTGAGACGGATAGCTTCGTCGATGCTTGATACTGCGAACCAGTCAACTCCGCATTCTTCAAGACAGTTCATTACTGTGATGTCGTCATGTCCGTAGCCGTTTGCCTTTACGACGCACATCGGCTTTGATCCGCTGTCCTCGGGTATCTCCTTGGTCAGCAGGCTGAGATTTGAGCGCAGGGTATCGAGGTCTATCTCTACCCATGCACGGTGAAATTTCAGAAAATCGTTCTTATCCATAGTTCTTATCCTTTCGGGAAAATATAAAATTTCTTTATCTATTGGGAACCTCTAAAAGCCTCCCTCACGGCAAATTTTCTACGACTTTGCGCATCTTCTGCGTTAGCGAAACTTGAAATACATCAAGTATTTACTGCGTTTCGCTGCCTTGAAGCTGCACAAAGTCCCAACGAAAATTTGCTCGTGTTCCGGTTTTTAGAGAACCCCTATTGAAATATAGGAAAATTTATGCTATAATTCATAAAGTGTGCTGATTTTAAGGGGGTGCCTGCATGGAAGAATCATATGCCGTGTGCTTTTCGGGACATCGCCCCGAGAAACTTCCCGACGGCGGAGATATGTCATCTCCCGCAGTGAGGGCGGTAATAAGCATCATCTATTCCGAGATAGAAAAGCGCATCGCAGACGGTGCAAACATTTTTATAACGGGAATGTCAAGAGGCGTGGACCTCTGGGCAGGCGAGATCGCTGCTGAAATGAAATGCAGCGGAAGACCGATAAAGCTTGTTGCGGCAATGCCTTACAGGGGATTTACCGACAGCTTTACAGGCAGGGAAAAGTGGGCTGCGGGCTTTATAATGTCAAATGCCGATATAGTATATCACATCAGCGAAACATACGAAAAGGACTGCATGAAAAAGCGGAACCAGTTTATGGTGGATCACTCGTCAGCACTTATCGCAGTATGCAAAGACAGCCGCAGCGGAACAGGTCAGACTATACGCATGGCGCAGAAAAAGGGAATAGATGTGAAGATCATCGACCTTGCGCCTTTTTTCGCTCTCAGCGGATTATCCGAAGATGAGCTGCCCGCTCAGTACAGATCGGCACCGCATTTTCACTTTTAGCGGCACACTTATTTATTATATAGCAATCCGCCGGATTTTTCAAGAGAAAATCATCACTTTTTCCTCTAAAAAAAATATTTTTGCTATTGACAATTGCAGAAGTCCGTCAGCTGAAATACTTTTCAACCTTTTCAACATTTTTTCAACAGCTTTCGTACATTGTCTGTTCAATATAATGTATATGCCGCAAACAGCGGTATATCCGTGAAAAAACTATCGGAGGTCACAATATTTATGAAAAGAAAAGCCAAGATCGCACTCACGTATTTCGTCACAATAATACTGACGATTGTTCTCCTGGGAGGGACAGCTTACTTTATCATATCAAATTATGTCTTTGCGGATCCGAAGCAGGCTCCGTCGATCGACAGCTCTGCGCTGCTTGATGAAAATGCGCATGAAAGCTATGTCCCGTCGATACTGGACGACAAGACTACGCTGCTTATCCTTGATGCGGAAAAGCGACAGACTGCAAGCTGTTTTCTTATCGTAAGATTTCTTCCCTCGGAGCGCAAGGCGTATGTAATGCCGATACAGAGCGATGCCGAGGTTGACAACGGCGGTACTCCGTCCACAATATACGAGGTGTTCAGGACGAGCGGAACATCGAAGGCTGTTTCCTGTATAGAAAATGTTACGGGCATAAAGATAGACCGATACATGAAGTTTGACAAGGACAGCTTTACAAACGCAATGGACGTTTTCGGCGGAGTGAATTACAATGTCCCCTACAAGCTTGTATATGAGAATGAAGCTGCCTCCGAGGTTACTGTTATCGACGAAGGCACACAGTTCCTTGATGCAACGCTTATCCGCAGGGTGCTGACATATCCTCTCTACAAAAGCGGCGAGACTTATCGTTCAAAGGTGCTTGCTATGCTGGTATCTGACCTTTTCAATCAGAATCTGAACAAGGGAATGTCCGACCGTCTTGACAGCTGTTTTTCAACGATAATCAACAGCGGTGCGGAAACAAACATCACAAGCTACGATTACAATGAGCGCAAGAAAGCTCTTGAATATGTCCTTGACAGCACGGATGATGCAGTTCTGCCCGTTATCCCGTTCGGTGAATATAACTCGGATAACAGATATGTGCTGAAGGCTGATTTTGTCAAGGCACTGCCTGAAATGCTGAGTATCCATACCGAAGAGGAGCTTGCGGCTGCGGGATCTTCCGATTCTCAGGAAACGGATACGGAAAATGAATAAATTCGATGTCCTGAAAAAATATTTCGGTTATGATAAATTCCGTGAGGGACAGGAGCCGCTTATCAATGGAATCCTGTCAGGGCGGGATGTTATGGGCGTGCTGCCGACGGGCGGCGGAAAATCGCTTTGCTATCAGCTCCCCGCACTTATGCTTGAGGGAATGACGATCGTTGTTTCTCCGCTTATAGCACTGATGTCCGAACAGTGCGGCATCATGCGTGAAAAGGGGATAAACGCAGTATGTCTTAACTCAGTGATGAGTGCGGAGGAGCTTTTTTCTGCGGAAAAGCAGGTCAGGAACGGCAGTGCGAAGCTGCTGTACCTGTCGCCCGAAAAGCTTGAGAGCGGATATATTTTATCGCTTGTCGGAAATGCCGCAGTGCCGCTTGTTGCTGTTGATGAAGCACACTGCATCTCACAGTGGGGACATGATTTCCGTCCCTCTTATCTCAGGATATCCGACTTTATCTCGGCACTGCCCAAACGTCCCGTGACGGCGGCTTTTACGGCAACTGCGGCTGAACGTGTAAGGGAGGATATATTCAGGCATCTTGAGCTGCGTGATCCTGTTACTGTCATAAACAGCTTTGACAGAAAAAATCTGACTCTTGAAGTGCTTAAATGTCCTAACGATGCGGAAAAGCTTGAAGAAGCGATATCCTTTATAAAAAGAATGGGCGGCGGAAGCGATGAAACGTCTGCCTGCGGGATAATTTACTGCTCGTCAAGGGACAAGACCGAATTTGTCAGCTCACAGCTCAATATGAACGGCTTTCCCTGTGTTATGTATCATGCGGGAATGGACGATGATGAGCGAATGAAAAGTCAAGAGAGCTTTCTGTCGGGCAAGGTTCGCCTTATCGCTGCGACAAATGCTTTCGGAATGGGCATAAACAAGCCTGATGTGCGTTTTGTCCTGCATTACAATATGCCGTCATCGGTCGAGAATTATTATCAGGAGGCGGGACGTGCGGGCAGGGACGGGGAAAGTGCCGTATGCCGCCTGCTTTACAGTCCGTCGGACAGTGCGATAATCCGCTTTTTCATCGAGGAATCGGAAAAGGAGGCTGAAGAGCTTTCCTTTGAAGAGGCGATCTTCGTCCGCACTGTCAAGCTGAAACAGCTTTCGGCGATTGAAAACTATGTCCGTTCGGGCAGATGCTTAAAGCGTCAGATATTAAGATATTTCGGGGAGATATCTCCGAAAAGCTGCGGAAAATGTTCTGTATGCACATCGGATACGGAGGTGCGGGACTGCACGGTCGAATGCCGGAAGATACTCTCCTGCGTCCGCAGAATGGGCGAGAATTTCGGCATTTCCGACACCGCCGCAGTTCTGCTTGGGATAAGCGGGAGATTTGTCAGCGAGCATGGATTTGACAGTCTGCCGACCTTCGGGATAATGTCCGAAAGCAGTGAAAAAGAGATACGCATGATCTGCGAAAAGCTCGTTTCTTCGGGATATCTTGCGTATCATGAGGACGGAAAGCGGCTGAAATTCACAAAGCGCACGGGAGATGTGCTTTTTGCCAGAAAACGCATTCAGACGGAATTCCCGAAGCATCATGGGAAAACGGAAACGCCCATAGGACGGATAGCGAGGCTGATTTCGGAAGGCGATGAAGCAGTGCCCGACCATATGCTTTTTGAGCGCCTGAGATCGGTCAGGGACAGGATATGCCGTGTGAAAAGTCTGCCGCCGTATGCCGTCATGCCCGATACAGCGCTTATCGCAATGAGCGCAGTTAAGCCGTCCGACAGAGATGAAATGATGAAAATAGACGGCATTTCGACCGAACTTTTTTCACGCTGCGGAGATGCACTTCTCAAAGAGATATCTGAATACAAGAAGAGCTGATGAACACGGTAATTCATCAGCTCTTTGTTATATAAGCTTTTTTCTTATCTCTGTCAGCTTCGGATCTCTTTCAAGCTCCTCGAAAAACGCTGCCATGAATACGGCAGGAGAGTCCCAGTAGATCGTTGTGTCATTTGTTGAATAGCTGAATTCGTTGTCAACGTAGCATTTTGCGGGAGGCGTTCCCATCGGGATATGCCACTTTGCATAATCATCGCTTCTCAGCATATCGGGGCCGCCGCAGACCAGTCCGGGTATAGGATCATCGACATCATCGGCGGCCGACTGGAAATGATGCGGATGCATGCACGAATTCTTGGAAATGCCCGTCACATAGCACATTCCGAGCGGATTTTTTCCGAGTATATAATCAAAATGCGAAACTGCGGTTTTCAGATATTTTTCATTTCCGTGGATAATATATCCGTATGCAAGTGTCATAGCGTAGGTCAGCACGGTCATATTGCTTCCCCAGAGAAAACAGTTATTTTCCTTTGCAATGCCGAAGCCGTTTGATTCCGCCATTGACGAGAAATAATCGCCGATAGAACGGAATCTGCTTTTCATCGTGCCGAGCAGAAGCTCATCTTTCGGGCAGTCGGAGAATATGTAGGTGAGCGAACCGAAGCCTGCGGTATATATCCAGTCGAAGCCTGCAAGCTTTATCTCGGCGTATGTATCGTGTATCTTTTTGTGGAATTCCTCATCGCCTGTTACGGCGTAAAGCTCACATGCCGCCCAGAAGAGCTGATCGTTGAAATTATCAGCGGAATATTCGCCGTCAGTTACAGCGGGAGGGTTTGAGAACGGCTTGTGATCAGGATTGTTCATGAGCCACACCCATGCGGAAAATGATGCGCTCCGAAGCCTGTCCGCAAACTTTTCGTCAAACGGTCTGTATACGCGTGAGGCGAGTGCGGTGCATGCTGCAAACGATGCGCACGCAGAATGGGATTTGCCGAAAATGAACATTTTTGATGTGTCCTCATCGGGCATGACAAAGCAGTCGGTTATCTTTGCGGAAGATATTTTGTGATAGACTCCGCCGTCCCTGTCCTGCATTTTCAGCAGCCATTCAAGCTCCCATCTGCATTCCGTAAGGATATCGGGGATATTTTTCTTTGAATCGGGGATATCCGTGCGGTCGCTGAAGCTTGCGGGAAATGCAATATACGCATTGAGCAGGTGAGCGAGTGCAGTGCAGGCGGTGATAACGTGCTTTCCGAACGATCCCGAGTCATGCCAGCCTCCGCTTACATCAAGCTTTATCGTCTCATTTTCATAGAGCGGTATTGGTGCGGAGTGACATTTCCTGCGGGCATAGGGTCCTGCGAAATCTGTGAGCAGATCTATGCCGCAGCGGTTGAAATAGAAGCTTTTCAGCAGCTTTTTTTTCAGTTCGGTATATGGTCCGCTTTTTATCTCGAATATTGCGGAACGCTTGGTTCCTGCCTTTATGTAATATCTGCCGCAGGTGCGGAGATCGGAAAAATCAGCAGTCTTTACCGTATCGCCCGACAGCGGGTCGGATATGGGTGCGGAAAGCTCTCCCGAACGTATCTCGCTGCCGTTTTCCGAGCAGATCGTGAATGTTTTTGATGAAAGTGCGCAGACGGCAGTCTTATAACCGTCAGCGTAGTATCCCGATTGATTTATAAATATCTTATTTTTCATTGCGCTCATTCCTTTCTCGGGATAGCTTTTGGGTATGATTCCCTTGATATTATTTTATTACAAAATCATCTGCCATTAAAACCTGATTTTTAGAACGTTTATTAAATTTTACTTGAACACAGTCGGATTTTGTGATATAATCATTCAAATACACCAAAAATCTGAAAGGATCGAAATATCATGGCATCAATAAAACCATCAAGCAGCATGCTTTCATATGAAGGAAGAGTAGCAATATCCGATGAAAAGGCGGTCATGTATTATCCGTACAGCAGCGTAACGATGCGCTTTGCGGGAAAAGAAGCAAAGGTGATCCTCTGTGAAACAAGATTCTGGGGAACGCTTTCTCTGGGCTATGTACTGGACGGAGTGCCGGGAAAGGTGCTTCTTGCCCCCGAAAATGCGGGAAAGGACGCTGAGATCATCATTTCCGCATCGGACGATGCAAAGGAACACACCCTGAAAATATACAAGGCTCATGCGGGAAATCATATTCTGACTTTCAAAGGATTTTCTGTTGACGGGGAGTTCCTGACACCTCCCGAGAAGCCGTCGCTGAAGCTTGAATTTTTCGGCGACAGCGTATGTGCGGGCGAGGTAACGGAGGCAGTCGAATATGTCGGCAAATGCGATCCCGAGGGACATGACAGCCGTTATGACAACGCATTTTACAGCTTTGCGGCTATGACCTCGAGAATGCTTCCCGCTCAGATAAACAACAATTCGCAGGGCGGCATCGCACTCATAAACGGCACGGGATATTTCCATGCACCCGATTTCATAGGTCTTGAAACTACCTTCGACAAGGAATGCTACATTCCAGAGGGCGGATATACCGAATGGGATTTTTCACGCTATACGCCCGATGTTGTTGTGATCGCAGTCGGTCAGAATGACAAAAACCTTGACGGTCAGCCCGACCGTGACATCAACGACCCGAAGATAAGGGCTGAGTGGAAAAAGCGTTACATGGAAATGGTCGAAACGCTCCATTCGCATTATTATACCGCAAAATATGTCCTGACTACAACCGTTCTTATGCATGACAAGGCTTGGGACGACTGCATCGAAGAGATAAAGGACGAGCTGAGAAAAGAGGGCATCCCGACATACCACAACGTATTTACGAGAAACGGTGCGGCTACTCCTGGTCACCCGAGGATACCCGAGCATGAGGAGATGGCACATGAGCTGACAGGCTTTATCAGGGGTATCCTTCAGCTGAAATAAACTGTCTGCGCAGGAAAACGCACAGCATGCTTACGGGTATGGTTATAAGGAACCACATAGCGGAAAATTCGGCGCAGATCTGTCCGCCGAGATTATAGG
>USNJ01000075.1 GCA_900556055.1 uncultured Ruminococcus sp. | reverse complement strand
AAGCTTTGATATATGCGGTTTTGCGGCGGGAGATTCCCATAATTCAATGGGTTTTAGTATTAAACGTATAAATATTATTGGTGAAAAAAATATCCGCCCACACCGCAAAGCGTGGACGGATTTTATATGGAAACCAATGAAGAAGCGAATATCACTCAGCAAACATTGCTGTGGAGAGGTATCTTTCACCTGTATCGGGGAGAAGAGCAACAATAGTCTTGCCCTTGTTTTCGGGACGCTTTGCAAGCTGGAGTGCAGCCCATACAGCAGCGCCTGAAGAAATTCCGACAAGAACGCCTTCTGTTCTTGCAATTCTTCTGCCTGTTTCAAAAGCAGCCTCGTTCTCAACTGTGATTACCTCGTCATAGATCTTAGTATCAAGTGTTTCAGGAACAAAGCCTGCACCGATACCCTGGATCTTGTGAGGACCGGAAACGCCTTCGGAAAGTACGGGAGAACCCTTAGGCTCAACTGCCACTACCCTGACATTGGGGTTCTTGGACTTCAGATATCTGCCGACACCTGTTACAGTACCGCCTGTGCCGACACCTGCAACGAAGATATCAACCGTTCCGTCCGTATCGTTCCAGATCTCAGCGCCTGTTGTTGCCTCATGTGCAGCAGGGTTTGCAGGGTTTGTGAACTGTGAGGGAATAAAGCTGCCCGGGATCTCAGCAGCAAGCTCCTTAGCCTTTGCGATCGCACCGCTCATGCCCTTTGCACCGTCTGTAAGAACCAGTTCAGCACCGTAAGCCTTCATAAGGTTTCTGCGCTCAACGCTCATTGTTTCGGGCATTGCAATGATAAGTCTGTAACCTCTTGCAGCAGCTACCGCAGCAAGACCGATACCTGTGTTTCCGCTTGTAGGTTCGATGATAACACTGCCCTCTTTCAGAAGACCCTTTGCCTCAGCATCGTCGATCATAGCCTTTGCTACTCTGTCCTTAACGCTTCCTGCGGGATTGAAAAGCTCGAGCTTAGCATAAACCTTAGCGTCCAGTTTGTCCTCTGCGGAAATATTTACAAGTTCCAGCAGGGGGGTGTTTCCTACGAGATCTGTTATTTTCTTTGCAACTTTCATTGAAGATCGCTCCTTTTTATGTTTTCGGTAATTTTACTATATTACCTATCTGTTTGATATGAATTATATCACTATACTTCCTTCTTGTCAATATGTTTGGAGAAACTTTTTCAGTTTTGTGCAATCCGCCAAATTTTATTCCTGTTTTTTCGGATAATTTTACTTTGTGATATATAATACCCTTCCGCTTATCCGCAGCCTATGCCATAACCACAGCAAAGCTACCATGTCGGTCATGCAATGCCCCGAAAAAAAGTGTGCCTTCCGAGCGATAGATCGCCTCAAAAATATAAAAAATTTTCAGAATAATCTTGACTTTAAAGTCAGCTTTAGTGTTATAATAATAAAAACGCATAAAGCAAGGTGATGAAATGAACTATACCATAAAACAGGCAGCAGAGAAAACAGGACTTTCCATTTCGACACTGAGATATTACGACAAAGAGGGACTCTTCCCGCATATACAGCGCAGGGGCTCCAATTACCGCATCTTCACCGATTCCGAGCTTGAAGCAGTGAGGATCATAAACTGCTTCAAAAAAGCAGGCGTTGAGATCAGGGACATCAAGCATTACATGGAGCTTGCGGCATTCGGCGACAGCACGCTTGCCGAAAGACGTGAGATGATGATGCATCAGAAGGAACTGCTTGAAGCCAAGAAAAGGGAGATCGAAGAAAGCCTTGCCGTTGCAGACAGAAAGATCGCCTACTACGATCAGGCGATAGCAGACGGAACAGAAGCATATGCAAAAGAAAAATATATGAAAGAAAGAACAGGTGAATATGCGGCGGACAGATAATTATCTGCACAGCAGGCGAAAGCTGATCCAATGCATGGGCAGCATTCAGATATGCAAAGGAGATCTACGAAAGTGAGGAATAACACATGAAAAATGTAATGATAATAAGCGCAAGTCCCAGAAAGAACGGCAATTCCGACATACTCTGCACAAATTTCATGAACGGTGCGCTCGCTGCGGGTCACAGCGTTGAAAAAATCGACCTGAGAGATAAAAACATCGGCTACTGTATTGGCTGTTATGCCTGTACAAAGCTCGGAAAATGCTTCCAGAACGATGATATGAACGAGCTTGCAAAGAAGCTTGAAAATGCAGATGTCATCGTTCTTGCAACTCCCGTTTATTTCTATTCTATGGACGCTCAGCTGAAAACATTCATCGACAGAACTGTGCAGAATTACACAAAGATCCGTGCCGACATTTATATCATGGTAACAGCATGGGATCCGAACACAGCAAATCTCGAATCGACCGTTGAAGCCGTAAGAGGATTCAGCCGTGACTGTCTCGAGGAATGTCCCGAAAAGGGCGTTATCATCGCAGGCGGCGTTTCCGAAAAGGGAGATATCAACAAGACCAAATATCCCGAACAGGCTTATAATATGGGACTTAACTGCTGATCCGAAAGGAATTTTAAAATATGAAGCTTATCATTATCCGACACGGCGATCCCGATTATTCGATAGATTCGCTGACAGAAACAGGCTGGCACGAAGCCGAACTTCTCTCCGACCGCATCTCAAAGCTGGACGTAAAAACATTCTGCGTTTCCCCGCTCGGACGTGCAAAGGACACCGCATCGCTCACCCTGAAGAAAATGGGCAGGACAGCCGAGGAATACAGCTGGCTGCGTGAATTTCATGCCCCGATAAAGGACATACATACAGGAAAGGATCATGTAACATGGGACTGGCTGCCCGCCGACTGGACCGCAGTCCCCGAATATTACGACAAGGATCTCTGGTGCAGAACGCCCGTCATGTGCGAAGCTAAGGTTTCGGAGGAGGCACAGCGGGTTTACAGCGGACTTGACGATCTGCTTGAACGCCACGGCTATAAGCGTGAAGGAAACATTTACCGTGCAGTTTCGCCGAACATGGATACAATAGTGCTTTTCTGTCATTTTGGCGTTGAATGCGTTATGCTCGGTCATCTGCTGGGCGTGTCGCCTATGGTGCTGTGGCATGGTTTATGCGCCGCACCGACATCTGTGACAACGCTCACTACCGAAGAACGCCGCAAAGGCATCGCATATTTCCGAATGAATTCGTTCGGAGATATTTCGCATCTTTATGCAGCGGGCGAAAAGCCGTCATTTGCCGCAAGATTCTGCGAAATGTTTGATAATGAGGACGAACGCCACGATTAAAAAAAACCGCTCCAAGGCTTGCGATCAGCCATGGAGCGGTTTTTAGAACCTGTCTTCATAAGAAATGTGTGCGGATTTTCGAGCATAATTTTGTTGCAGACAAGGCAAAAATCCGCAGGCGGGCTGTCGCCCGGCAAGGATTTTTAACGCAGTCTGCGGCAAAATTTGCCGAAAAGACGTGCGCATATGCTTGTGAAGACAGGTTCTTTATTTATTCAGAAATTTTCTGACGGCATCAAGCTTTTGGTCTGCGGCTTTTCTGCCCTCATTATAAGCGGCTTTCAGCTTTTCGGGATCCTTCTCCATTCGGCTGACGGGCAGCGGATTTTCGGGACGGATAACAAGCAGCTTCCCTGTTTTTTCTTCGCTGTTTATGTAGTCAATCGTATCATTGTAAACTGTGTGGCGGTTCGCCATAGCCTCAACAAGCTTCGGATATTTCCTGTATGCAATGCGGATAAGCGGCATTGCGCCGTTCGGCTTTTTACGGTAATCCGCAGGCTGAGTCAGCACGACAACATTTCTGTCGTAGCCTATGCTCTCAAAAAATTTCAGCGGTATCGAATCCGCCATTCCGCCGTCGAGAAGCTTTTTTCCGTCGATCTCAACTATCTTTGAAACGAGCGGCATGGACGCAGACGCACGTATCCAGTCAAATCCGCTGTCCTCGTCCCCGGTATATTTGTGATACACGGCTTTTCCCGTTTCAATGTCGGTGCATACCAAGTAAAATTCCATCGGATCATTTTTATATGTATCAAAATCGAAAATATCATACTTTGAGGGGATATCGCCGTAGCAGAAATCCGCATTGTAGATATCCCCGCTTTTTATCAGCGATGATATGCTGCAGAACCGCTTATCTTTGCAGTAGCGTGTGTTGTAGCGGATAACCCGTCCTATCTGATGTGATTTGTAGTTGCAGCCGAAAGCCGCACCTGCCGATGTTCCGACTGCGCCGTCAAAGGTCACGCCGTTTTCCATCAGCACGTCCATAACGCCCGCAGTGAACATTCCGCGCATTGCGCCGCCTTCAAGTATAAGTCCTGTTTTCATTTTATTCTCCGATCAGACAAGCGTAAAATCCGCACCGTTTTCCGTCAGGCTGCTGCCGCCTATCCATACGGTAAATCCGCCGTTCTCAGCAGCAAATTTCATGTCAGCTCCGTAAAATTTCAGCATTTCTTCGGTTATCTCAAATGTAATATCTGCCGATTCGCCAGCCTTCAGGAACACTCTTTTCAGCCCTTTAAGCTCTCTCATCGGGCGGACAACACTTCCCTTTTTATCTCTGATATAAAGCTGAACAGGCTCGCTTCCGTCCATATTTCCCGCATTTTTCAGCGTAACGGACGCAGTTATCCTTCCGCCCCGCTCCATAGTATCATTATCAAGATGAACAGGCGAATACTCAAAATCCGTATAGGAAAGTCCCCAGCCGAACGGATAAAGCGGAACATTCGGAGCGTCCATGTAATTCGACACAAACGGAACATAACCCTTTGCACCCTCAGGCTTCGGACGGCCCGTTGAAAATGCACTGTAAGATATAGGCAGCTGTCCCGTGCAGTACGGCATACTCATAGAAAGCCTGCCCGACGGATTTACCCTGCCGAAAAGGATATCAGCCAGCGCATAGCAGCCGCATGAGCCGGGCAGCCATGCCTCGATCATTGCAGCAGATTTTTCCGCCTCCTCTGGGACAGCAAGCGGACGGCCGCCGAACAGCACCGTCACAATATTTTTGTTTACATTTGCTATCTCACGGAACAGCAGCTTCCGATCATCATGAAGTGAAATATCCGTTACGCTTGCAGACTCTCCCGTGAATTTCTGATTTTCGCCGAGCGCAAGGATAACGGCATCAGCGTCCTGAGCCGCCTTTACCGCAGAATTATCCGCTTTATCGGACAGTACATATGTGATATCGGCATCGGGATAAAGCTTGTCAAGCGCCTGTTTCAGTGTGACAGTTTCATTTCTGTCAACGAACAGCGCCCATGAACCCGTGATAAGCTTATCATCGGCAAGAGCACCGATAACAGCGAGCTTTGCTGACTTTTTCAGCGGAAGTATGCCGTTGTTTTTCAGCAGGACGATGCATTCCTCCGCCGCACGCCTTGACAGCTTTCTATGCTCTTCGCAGAAAAGCAGTTCCTTTTCAGCCTCCTCCGAACCGTCCTTGTAGGGATTTTCAAACAGTCCGAGGTCATTTTTCAGTTCAAGGACACGCATTGCAGCCTCATCAACGAGCGATTCGGGTACCTCACCGCATTTCACAAGCTCTTCAAGGCTGCTAAGATAGCAATCGGACATCATTTCAATGTCGCAGCCTGCTTCTATCGCCTTTTTTGCGGCTTCTCTGCGGTCCTCGGAGCTGCCGTGAACTATCGTCTCGGCAACTGCGCCATAATCGGTTATAAGCACTCCGTCAAAGCCCCATTCGTCACGGAGAATGTCACGCATCAGGTGTCTGTTTGTCGTGCAAGGCTCACGGTTTATCGTATTGAATGCGGTCATTACGAGCTTTACACCCGCATTTACAGCTGCTCTGTATGACGGAAGATAGTCCTCAAGGAGCGTCCTTTCCGATATTTCGGTGACATTGTAATCCCTTCCCGACTGAACTGCGCCGTATGCCGCAAAATGCTTCACGCACGCCGCAACACGTCCTTTTTCACGGGGATCATCTCCCTGAAAGCCCTTTACCATGCTCTCAGCCATTCTCGAATTCAGCCATGGATCCTCGCCTGTGGATTCCATGCACCTTCCCCATCTGCTGTCCCTTGCGAGATCAGCCATCGGCGAAAATGTGACATGAATTCCCGCCGCAGAACATTCCTTTGCCGCAGCCGCTGCGATCTCCTCCGCAAGCTTCGGATCAAAGCCGGAGCCTATCGCTATCGGGACAGGAAATGCCGTGCGGTATCCGTGGATAACGTCAGTCATGAACAGTGCGGGGATATGGTGCGGCTGTTCAGCCATCATTTTATCCTGAAGGTCATGGAGAAACCTTGCACCCTTTTCACCGAGTATCGAACCCGTCCTGTATGCTTCATTCTCCGAGAGGTCAAACTCAGCTTCGGGACCTGTAAGCTGCTGATTTCCGCCGACAAATCCTCCGTGAAGCTGGATAAGCTGATCTATTTTTTCTGTCAGCGACATTGATGCCAGCAGTTTTTTCAGTTCTGTTTTTTCCATTCTCCGATCACTCCTGTAGCTTTTTCTGAAATTATATCATTCTTTATCATCATAATCAAGGCATTTCACGAAAATATTTCCCGAAATATCAGCCTGTGTACAAATACCATGCTTATCATGACAGCTGATGTCATTTTGAACAGCACATCAAAATTCCCGAAAAAAGCTGTAAAAACTATTGATTTTTATGCAGAATAATGATATAATGAAAGGAAAGTACAGCTATGTTCATTTTTTATGGGATTCCCTTATGATTATTTTTCCAAAGGAGTTTACTATGAAACGCAGAACCATTGCCGTTTGTGTTACGGGTTTCAACTGGGAATATGAGAGCCGAGTTGTAAACGGTCTTTATGAACGCTGCATTGAGCTTGACATAAATCTGCTGGCATTTGCACCGCTCATGCACAAGCTAGATCTGAATATAGGAAAATCTCTGCCTGAAAGCTTTATAAAGGGCGAAACTGAGATCTTCAACCTTATAAACTGCGATATAATTGACGGAATTGCTGTGCTTGGTGACTCCATTATAAGTGAAAATGCTCTATACAGCATCGCCGAAAAAGCAAGGTCACACAATATCCCGATAGTTAATATAAACGATCCTCAGCACCCGCTTGAACACAATGTATTTCTGAGCGACAAAAACGCAATGGAATTTGTCATCAGGCATATTATCGAAAAGCACGGCATTACAAAGATAGGCTTTATCGGCGGATTTCCCGGCAATTTGCAGACGGAGGAACGTCTTGCGGCATATAAAAAGGTGCTGACTGAGCATAATATCCCGATAAATGAGGATTATATCACCTACGGACATTTCTGGAAGGACGCTGTAAAATGTGCCGAACAGCTTCTTTCACTTGATGATAAGCCCCGGGCGATAGCCTGTGCAAGCGATACAATGGCACTTTTCGTTATGGATTATCTTAAAGAAAACGGTTACAAGCTGCCTAAGGATATGGTTGTTACAGGCTTTGACGGCGTTAAGGACTGCGATGTTTATTTCCCGACGCTAACATCCGTAAGGCGTGATTTCAGAAAAGCGGGAATTGATGCCGTAAACATCATAAATAAAGTATGGACAGAGGGAACAGCTCCCGAAAATATTTATACGGAATCTGAGCTTCTTATAAATCAGTCCTGCGGCTGCGTTCCGCTCGATGTGCCGACAAGTGACTATTACGGTGCAAAATACGGCGAGATGAATGTTTTCAAGGAATTCAACAGCTACATAATCCGCATGAACACAATGTTTGCAGGTTCAGAAAGCTCATCGCAGCTTTTTGACAGCACTGTAGAAGGTGCGGAATTTTTTAAGCTGAAGCAGCTTTTTATATGCATATGCTCAGATACGGAAAGCCGCAGTTCCGCTCCTGATGATAAAAATTATGTGAAGAAATTCGGTCTGACCGACAGCATGATCTCTGTGGTAAAATTCGGTCATACTGTCGAAAACGGAACTCATTTTCCGACCTCGCAGCTTATTCCCGAGAAGGATTTTCTCTATGGTGAAAAGCCTGTATTTTTCGCATTTTCTCCACTGTATTTCAAGGATAATTTCCTTGGATATATCGCTTATGAACCATCCAAGATCAAGGGATACGGAGATCTGTTTGAAACATGGGCAATGTCTATCGCAAATAATGCAGGCAGCTTTTACATGAACAAGGAGCTCTCACATATCGCCGATAAGCTTGAGATGCTTTATATCGCAGACCCGCTTACCGGGCTGTTCAACCGCCGCGGAATGGAAAAATACGGCATCATGCTGACAAACGATGCGATGAGGACTGATGATACTGTGACCGTTATCTGTGCCGATATCGACAATCTGAAGCCGATAAACGACATTTTCGGACATGAAGCAGGCGACAATGCCATAAAGCAGACGGCATATGCACTGAAAGCATCTGTTCCGGCAAGCGGAGTATGCGTCAGGACCGGCGGCGATGAATTTACCGTGATATTGAAAGGCACAGACATCAGGCAGGTCGAAGGCTTCATCTCAGCAGCCGAAAAACGCCTGACCGACTACAACAGCACAAGCGGACTTCCATACAAAATAGGCTGCAGCTGCGGATTTTACAGCGAAAAAGCATCGAAAATGGGCTCGATCGATCGGATCGCAAAGCTCGCCGATGCGGAAATGTACAAGATAAAAACGCTCAAAAAAACAAACAGAACATGATCTTCCGCCGCCCGTTCTATACTGCGAACGGGCGGCGGAAATTTTTCAGGGAGATACATTATGAAAGCAGACAGGCATATCGGAATATTATCAATACTTCTCCAGAAAGACAAGGTAACTGCGTCCGAACTCGCAGAAAAATTTGAGGTATCAAGGCGGACAATAATCCGTGACATTGAGGACATAAGCAAGGCAGGCATTCCCATCGCAACATCTCAGGGACAGGGCGGCGGAATCTCGATAATGGATGGCTTCCGCATCGACCGCACCCTGCTCACATCGTCCGATATGAAAGCAATACTCGCAGGACTGAACGGGCTGGACAGCATAAGTGCTGACAGCAGCTTCCGCCGCCTGATGGACAAGCTATCCGCCGATAATTCCCCGCTTTCGCCAGACAGCCACATCATCATCGACCTTTCTTCGTGGGACAAATCCGCAGTATCCGACAAAATAAAAATTATCCGCAAAGCAATGGAAAGCGGCAGCATCATATCATTCACTTACTATTCCCCGAGCGGCGAAAGCAGCCGTGAGATTGAGCCTTATCACCTTGTTTTTCAGTGGTCAAGCTGGTATGTCTGGGGATATTGCCTGAAGCGCCGTGATTTCCGA
>USNJ01000074.1 GCA_900556055.1 uncultured Ruminococcus sp. | reverse complement strand
AGGCTGGCTGCACAACAGGGAATTGACATTGCATTTACTGCGTGTCCTGCGGAAAAAATGCCGTTCCCCAAAAGCTCTTTTGACGCTGTAACGGCGTGTCAGTGCTTCTTTTATTTCGATCATGATCTGCTTGCGCCAAGACTTCATTCTCTGCTGAAAAAAGACGGTATTCTTGCGGTTGCATACATGGGATGGCTTTCGGGCGATGACTGCACTGCAAAGGCAAGTGAGCAGCTTGTGCTGAAATATAATCCCAAATGGACGGGATACGGCGAAGTGCGCCACGAAAATCATATACCCGAAATATACGGCAGATATTTTGAAACGGTAAAAAGTGAGATGTTTGACCTTGATGTTCCCTTTACCCGTGAGGGTTGGAACGGCAGGATTAAATCGTGCAGGGGCATAGGCGCATCGCTGACGGAAAGCGAGGTCAGCGCATTTTCCGATGAACACATGAAGCTGCTTTCGGAGATCGTACCGCAAAAATTCACGGTAAAGCATTTTGCTGCGTTTACTTTTCTGAGGGCAGTATAATAATAAAAACCCATAATTCAAATGTTTTTATTATAAATCGATTTATCAAATGACTTGAAAAATCACGGAAATATGGTATAATGTAAGAAAAAGAGCGGGAGGCTGATAAAATGACAGATACAGAGCTTGTTAAGGCGGCGCAGGGAATGCTGAAATATGCATATGCGCCATACTCAAAATTTCTGGTCGGAGCCGCTCTCCTTGCAAGGGACGGCAGAGTTTTCACCGGCTGCAATATCGAAAATGCATCTTACGGGGCGACGAACTGCGCTGAGAGAACGGCGGTTTTCAAGGCTGTTTCCGAGGGCTGCCGTGAATTTCTGGCGATCGCTATCGTCAGCAGTTCGGGAAAATACACATATCCGTGGGATATGCAGGCAGGTGCTTTCCGAATTTGCACCGGGCATCACGGTTATACTTTATGACGAAGAAAAGGGCATACTGACGGCGGAGCTTGAAGAGCTTTTCCCCGACAGCACTATCCCGATGTGATTTTTCAGGCGGATCAGACGATCCGCCTTTTTTGTGTGCAGAACAAGAATTTCAAAAATGTAAATAGGCAAAGCACACAAATTATCATTTGACTTTATGTTTAAATATACAGTTGAATTCCGTCAGGTTATGTGTTATGATTAATACATGATGTTGCTTTTTAGGCTTTTTTACACCACAATATATAGTGACTTGACTGAAAGGATTTGATCTGTTGATAAGGATTATCAAGAAAGACGGAACTAAAGAGGATTTCAACATACAAAAGGTTGTGGTCGCTGTCAACAAATCCGCAAACCGTGCGCTGATAAAATTTTCGGACGATGATCTCGATTTTATCTGCACATTTGTTACTGAACGTGTTGACGGCATGAACAGAGAAGAGATCGACATTTCAGAGATGCACAACATTGTTGAAAGCGCTCTTGACAGGGTAAATCCCGTTGTTGCGAAATCCTACCGTGATTACCGGAATTATAAGCAGGATTTCGTTCATATGCTCGACGAGGTTTATCAGAAAAGCCAGTCGATCATGTACATCGGCGACAAGGAGAATTCCAATTCCGATTCTGCTCTTGTATCCACAAAGAGAAGCCTTATCTTCAATCAGCTGAACAAGGAGCTTTATCAGAAGTTTTTCATGACAACGGAGGAACTGCAGGCGTGCAGGGACGGATATATTTACATACATGATATGTCCGCAAGACGTGACACGATGAACTGCTGCCTGTTTGATGTAAAATCGGTTCTCGAGGGCGGCTTTGAGATGGGAAATCTTTGGTATAATGAGCCGAAAACGCTTGATGTTGCATTCGATGTTATCGGAGATATCGTGCTTTCTGCGGCAAGCCAGCAGTACGGCGGATTTACTGTTCCATGTGTTGATGAGATACTTGAACCGTATGCACAGAAAAGCTATGACATGAAATTTGAACGTTATAAAGATATGGGATTATCCGACGAAAATGCCGATAAAGAGGCTATGAAGGATATAGTCCGTGACCTTGAACAGGGCTTTCAGGGCTGGGAATACAAGTTCAACACCGTTGCGTCAAGCAGGGGAGATTATCCGTTCATCACTGTGACAGCAGGCGTTGCGCAGGGAAAATTCGCAAGGCTTGCAGCGATCGCAATGCTCAGAGTAAGAAAGAACGGTCAGGGAAAATCGGGCTGCAAGAAGCCTGTGCTTTTCCCGAAGATCGTGTTTTTGTATGACGAAGATCT
The DNA here is from genome assembly GCA_900556055.1 of uncultured Ruminococcus sp. Classification (GTDB taxonomy): domain Bacteria; phylum Bacillota; class Clostridia; order Oscillospirales; family Ruminococcaceae; genus UMGS1889. The sequence continues at coordinate 7,057 of USNJ01000074.1, read as the reverse complement.
CCATGGCGTGGGCAAGCCTATGGAGGATGTTTTCAACGCTGCTGTTGAATGCTCCGCAAAGACAATGTATCCCGACTGGCTGAGCCTTACCGGTGAGGGATATGTTGCGGAAATGTACAAGAAATACGGCAGGATCGTAAGTCCGATGGGCTGCCGTGCATTTCTGTCACCATGGTACGAAAGGGGCGGAATGAAGCCCGCCGATGATGATGACAAGCCGATCTTCGTCGGACGATTCAACATAGGTGCTGTAAGTCTGCATCTGCCGATGATACTTGCGAGGGCAAGAAAGGAAAGCCGTGATTTTTACGAGGTGCTGGATTATTATCTCGAGCTGATTCGCCGTCTGCATATACGTACTTACGATTATCTCGGCGAAATGCGTGCGTCAACAAATCCGCTTGCATACTGCGAGGGAGGATTTCTCGGCGGACATCTCGGGATACATGACAAGATAAAGCCGCTGCTTAAAACGGCAACTGCATCGTTCGGCATAACTGCGCTGAACGAGCTTCAGCAGCTTTATAACAAAAAATCAATTGCCGAGGACGGCGAATTCGCTCTCGAGGTAATGAAGCATATAAACGACAAGGTCGCGCAGTTCAAGGAAGAGGACGGAAATCTCTATGCGCTGTACGGCACGCCTGCCGAAAATCTTTGCGGACTTCAGGTGAAGCAGTTCCGCAAAAAATACGGTATAATCGAAAATGTTTCGGACAGGGAATATGTGTCCAACAGCTTCCACTGTCATGTTACGGAGGATATATCGCCGATCCGCAAGCAGGATCTTGAAAAGCGTTTCTGGGATCTTATGAACGGCGGAAAGATACAGTATGTGAAATATCCGATAGATTACAACATAGAGGCAGTCAAGACGCTTATAAGGCGTGCTATGGATATGGGATTTTACGAGGGCGTGAATCTCTCGCTCGCATACTGCGATGACTGCGGACATCAGGAGCTTGAAATGGATGTCTGTCCCAAGTGCGGAAGCAGAAATCTGACGAAGATCGAGAGAATGAACGGCTATCTGTCATATTCAAGAGTAAAGGGAGATACCCGTCTGAATGACGCTAAAATGGCTGAGATTGCCGACAGAAAGAGTATGTAGGTGTGATCCGATGAATTATCATAACATAACAACGGACGATATGCTGAACGGCGACGGGCTGCGCACAGTTCTCTGGACAGCAGGATGTTCACATCATTGCCATGGCTGTCAGAACCCGATAACATGGGACGGAAACGGAGGCCTGCCGTTTGACGAAAAGGCGGAAGACGAGCTTTTTTCCGACCTGTCGAAGCCGTATATATCGGGAATAACCTTCAGCGGCGGCGATCCGCTTTTTGAGCAGAACAGAAGTGAAGTCGGCAGATTGATAAGGCGGTTCGTTTCGGAATTTCCGAACAAGACAGTCTGGCTTTACACGGGATATGTCTGGGAGGATATCTGCGATCTGCCTTTCATAAAGTATGTCGATGTTCTTGTTGACGGACGCTTTGAACAGGCGAGAGCAGATAAAAAGATACACTGGGCGGGAAGCTCAAATCAGCGTGTCATTGACGTGAAAAAAACGCTGGAAAAGGGAGATGTTGTTCTCCATAACTGATCGAAAGGAAATAAAAAAATGCAGAGAATAGCGAAATTTTCAAAGGTGAGCTTCGCACGTTTTGCGGAGGATTGGCTCGATACATTCCCGAATTCAACGGAGGCTGAAGCGGCTGAGGTCTACGATCACATAAAGCTGCCTAAGCGTGCGACTTCGGGTTCGGCGGGATATGATTTCTATTCGCCGTCCGATTTCGAGCTTGCTCCGTCGGAGACTGTCAAGATACCGACAGGAATAAGAGTCGAGATCGTTGACGGCTGGGTGCTGAAATGCTATCCGAGAAGCGGTCTGGGATTTAAATACAGACTTCAGCTCAACAACACAGTCGGAATAATCGACAGCGATTATTTCCATTCCGACAACGAGGGACATATTTTTGCGAAGATCACAAACGATTCAAACGAAGGAAAAACGCTTTCTCTTGAAAAGGGCGCAGGTTTCATGCAGGGTATTTTCGTTGAATACGGAATTACCGTTGATGATGATGTCACTGCATCGAGAAACGGCGGATTCGGCAGCACCGGCTGATCTGCAGGAGTTTTGCTATGTTAGATGAATTTATCAGGCTGAATGTTTCCGATAAAAAAGGCGGCATGTCGCAGATCGTGCTTGAACTGAATGACGAGTCTCCCGATGACAGCGAAAAGGTGCGGATTACGGCAGACGGCGTTGCGCATGATGCGGACAATTATTTTGATGCGATGCTTTCGGTGCGTGCAGCACTTGAGAAAAAGTCGATGCAGCTTATCTGTTTCGGCGCATGCATGGAGATCTATCCGTCTGAGATGCAGTTTTCAATGGGTGACTGCAGGACGGCATATATCCAGCAGATGGGCAAGCCTGCATCAAAGAAAGACATTGTTGATATTTTCGATTATGACGGAAGATTTACTCCGTGCGATATTGCAGATCAGATGGAATATCATCGGAAATGGATAGAAAGTCTTCCCGAAGAAGATGAAATAATGCCTGAAATATTATGATATCATTCCCCGTCGGAATAAGGAAAGGACGGCACTTTTCCTTATTCCGACGGGAATTTTTTGTCGGCTGACGTATTATTGCCGAATAATGATCTATAATAATCCCATTAAAGTAATGGAGGATCATATAAATGAAAGACAAAATTTTCGGCATTTTACAGCGTGTCGGACGTTCGTTTATGCTGCCTATCGCCCTGCTGCCAATTGCGGGACTTTTCCTCGGAATAGGCAGCTCATTCACAAATCCTACAACGATCGAGACATACCGCCTTCAGAATATCATATACGAAGGCGGCGCTTTATATACGATACTTGACATCATGAGCAAGACGGGAAGTGCGGTCTTTGACAATCTTGCGCTGCTTTTTGCGATGGGTGTTGCTATCGGAATGGCAAAGCAGGAAAAGGAAGCTGCTGCACTTTCGGGTGCGATAGCATTTCTTGTTATGAACACTGCGATAAGCGCGCTTATCAATGCAAACGGAGGAGCCGGCGCAATGGCTGCAAATTCCACTGCGTCCGTGCTTGGCATAACAACTCTTCAGATGGGTGTTTTCGGCGGAATAATCGTCGGACTTGGAGTAGGCGCACTTCACAACAGATTTTACAAAATACAGCTCCCGCAGGTTATCTCTTTTTTCGGCGGAACACGTTTTGTTCCGATAATTTCATCGGTGACTTATCTGCTGGTCGGCGTGCTGATGTTCTTTATATGGCCCACTGTTCAACTCGGAATATCAAAGCTCGGTGCGCTTGTTCTTGATTCGGGATATGCGGGAACATGGATATACGGACTTATCGAAAGAGTGCTGATACCGTTCGGGCTGCATCACGTTTTCTATATGCCGTTCTGGCAGACTGAACTCGGCGGATCAATGATAATTGACGGAAATGTCATTTCGGGTGCGCAGAATATATTCTTTGCAGAGCTTGCATCAAGATCGACAACGGAATTTTCCGTTTCGGCGACACGGTTTATGGCCGGAAAATTTCCGTTCATGATATTCGGTCTGCCTGCCGCTGCGTTTGCGATGTACCGCACTGCACGTCCCGAAAAAAAGAAAGCAGCGGGAAGTCTGCTCCTTTCTGCCGCACTTACTTCGATGATAACGGGAATAACCGAGCCTCTGGAGTTCACTTTCCTTTTTACAGCACCGCTCATGTATGGCATTCACTGCGTCCTTGCGGGACTTTCATATATGCTGATGCACATTTTCAATGTCGGCGTGGGAATGACATTTTCGGGCGGACTTATCGACCTGACTCTATTCGGAATTTTGCAGGGAAATGCAAAAACCCATTGGCTGTGGATAATAGCTGTCGGACTTGTTTATGCGGTCGTTTACTACTTTGTTTTCTATTTTATGATAACAAAGCTTGATCTGAAAACTCCGGGCAGAGAACCCGATGATGAGGTCACGAAGCTTTATACCCGAAGTGATGTCAATAAGTCGAAAGCGGACAAAAAGCATCATGAAAACACGGTAAGCGCAATGATCGCCGACGGTCTGGGTGGAAAGGACAACATCTCCGATCTTGATTGCTGTGCGACAAGACTGCGTGTTACGGTTAAGGACGTTTCCAAGGTCAGGGACGATCTGCTGAGATCAAGCGGTGCGTCGGGCGTTATCCGCAAGGGCAACGGAGTTCAGGCGGTTTACGGCCCGCAGGTGTCTGTGATAAAGGCTGAGCTTTCCGATTATCTTGATTCGCTTGATGATAAAGCAGATCGGGAAGATGATGTTCTTGTACTGACATCTCACATGAATGGCACGGCTGTGCCTCTTGACGAGGTCGAAGATGATGCATTCTCGCAGAAGATACTGGGTGACGGTGCAGCAGCAGAGCCGTCCGAGGGAAAGCTTTTTGCGCCGTGCGATGGAGTGATAGGAACAGTTTTTGATACAAAGCACGCTGTGAATATGGTCGCTGACGGCGGTGCTGAGATACTCATGCACATCGGCATCGACACTGTAAAGCTTGGCGGAAAATATTTTGATGCGCACGTTTCTGACGGTCAGCAGGTCAAGCGCGGACAGCTGCTTATAAGCTTTGATATCGAAAAAATTCGCTCGGAAGGATATAAGCTTACAACTCCCATGGTCATCTGCAACAGCAGTGAGTACAGCGAAATTTCCGTTACCGCACACGGCAGAATATCCGCCGAAAGCAAGATGATCGAGCTGCGCCGATGAAAAAGTTGACGTTTTTTCTCAGCTGTGTTATAATAGCTGTATGGAAAAGAGGTCTTAAAAATGAGTATTGAAATCAGACGTGCGGAAAAAAAGGACATTGCGAGGATAAGCGAGCTTCTGAGTCAGGTGCTTGAGATACACGCTGCGCTGCGACCCGATATTTTTATTTCGGGAACGACAAAGTATACCGAAGAGGAGCTTTGCGGCATAATCTCAAATGATGAAGCTCCTGTTTTTGTTGCAGATGATGACGGAAATGTTGTCGGATATGCATTCTGCGTGATGAAGCGTCAGCCGTTCAGCACAAATATGAAGGATTTTAAGTCTGTCTATATTGATGATCTTTGTGTTGACGAAAATTGCAGGGGAAAGCATGTCGGAAGTCTGCTTTTTGATCATGTTATGGACTTTGCAAAGAAAAGCGGCTGCTATGACGTGACGCTGAATGTCTGGGAGGGCAATGACAGTGCACGCAGCTTTTATGAGAAAAAGGGAATGTTCGTCAAGGAAACTCAGATGGAGATACTTGTGAAATGATAAAAGCCATGATAACATTTGGTTATCATGGCTTTGCTTTATGTCTGATATAATATGCAGTACCGAAAAGATCAGCAAGAAACCAGCCTATCGGTATTGCTGCCCATATTCCCGTAACGCCGAATATCGGAATGGGGGATAGGATCTTTGCGAGTATGACACGTGTTCCGAGTGATATGACTGTGAGGATCACCGACATTATCGGCTTATTTACAGCACGGTAATATCCGTAAAGCATGAAAAGAATGCCTATGCCGATGTAGCATGTGCCCTCTATCCGCAGATAATTTGCGCCGATGAGAATAGTTTCAGTGTTTGCCGCATCAACGAAAAATCCCATAAGCTTTGCCGCCGACAGGAAAACTGTCGTGCTGACAACAGCGCAGAACAGGGCAACGCTTATCACAGACTGCTTTATTCCTTCCTTTATGCGGTCATGCTTTCCGGCACCGTAATTCTGCGCAGTGAAAACCGAGAACGCATTTCCAAAATCCTGAACCGGCATGTATGCAATAGTATCTATCTTGACGGCGACAGAAAATGCAGCCATAACAGTTGTTCCGAAGCTGTTGACTATGCCCTGCACCATAAGAATTCCGAAATTCATTACGGACTGCTGGAGGCAGGTGAAGCCCGAAAGCGAGAGAATATTCCGCAGGCTTTCACGGTTCCACTTCATGTCCTGCTTTGTGATCCTGTATTCGGGATATGCGCAGATGAACCATATGAGTATTCCGAGTGCCGAAACATACTGTGATATTACCGTGGCAATTGCTGCGCCCTTTATCGCCATATCAAGGAATATGACAAATATAAGATCCAGGGCGATATTCAGAATTACGGATATCCCGAGGAAGATCAGCGGCACGGCTGAGTTTCCCATTCCACGCATGATGTTTGAAATGCAGTTATATATGTATGATGCAAAAAATCCCGCAAATACGTAGGCAAGATATATTTTCATATCTGCATGAAGCTCCTGCGGTACTTGGAGAAGCGATATGATCGGGTCTAAGAATAGGTAGAATACCGCTGTGATAATAAGTGTGATCATGCCTGTCATTGATGACGAAATGAAGATGCCGTTTCGTATCATGGCACCGTCTTTTCTGCCGTATGCCATGGATATGAAAGTCCCTGTGCCGAGCGAAAGACCGATGATTATTGAGGTAAGGAAGGTCATAAGCGTGTAGGACGATCCGACAGCGGCAAGGGCATTGTCGCCGACGTATTTTCCGACGACCCATGTGTCTGCGAGGTTATAGAGCTGCTGAAGAATGTTTCCGAGCATAAGCGGGACGGCAAATGCCCACAGTTTTGCTGATATTTTTCCTTCAGTCAGGTCAATGGTTTGTTTTTTCATAAGATATAAACTCCGGAACTGTAAAAATCGGACGGATCCGAAGATCCGTCCGAATACATTGATCTTATCAGCCTATGAAAAGCTGTACCCAGTATTTGCCCGATTTGCCCACGCCGAGGGTCGTAAAATCAGGATTGAGGATATTTGCACGGTGTCCGGAGGAATTCATCCAGCCGTTGAAAACATCTTCTGCGGTTGAAAATCCGCCTGCGATATTTTCGCCTGCTGTTCTGTAGCTTGTGATGCTGAATTCTTTGAAAACAGTGAAGCAGTCACTTCCGTCAGGACGCTTATGGTCAATCCTGATGAGTTTCCCGGTATTCAATCTCTCTGCATGAAAATTGCCTATCGGATGTGTAAGTTCTATCC
>USNJ01000073.1 GCA_900556055.1 uncultured Ruminococcus sp. | reverse complement strand
GAAAGGCGGATAGCTGCGGGTATCGTCCCCGCCGTTTGGCACTTCTATTTTGATAACGTTGGCTCCCATATCCGCCAGCATCATCGTGCAGAGAGGGCCGGCAAGCACACGCGTAAGGTCAAGTACAGTCAGATTTTCAAGCGCAAGATGCCCGCTCATCAGACCTCACCGTCCTCCACCGGAATTTTCATGCGCATAAAGGCGGAACCCATGGATTTGCCGAGGGAGTCGAGACGCAAAGAATGTGTCGCGCCGCCGCCGAGAGCATGATACATGACAAAGTTGAAACCGTTGAGCTTTGGCAGGTCGTAGCGTATGACCTTGCCCTTGACCATATCGCCGAAGTACTCCTTGACCCGCTCAGGGGTGAGGTATTCGCTCAGGAGCGCATAATATTTGGGGTCGTTGGCAAAAACGCATACATTGCTTGTATCGCCCTTATCGCCGGAACGGCCGTGTGCAAGTGTGTGCAGATACACGTATTTCATTACTCTACCTCCACTACATGAGAAGTAAGCTCGACAAGATCGCGGTCAATAAGCGTCGGCCAAAGACCTACCACATCCTGCGCGTGTGCGCGGCCGCCGAAAAAGCTGGCTCCCGGGGGGCCGTTCAGCTGCAAAGGAGCGATCTCGGGAATAAGCATGGACACATCCTTTTTCTCCTTCGAACGTGCGGCTATTCTGAGTACGACTTCGTTTGTGCGTGCAATAAGATCGTCGTCGATGCAGCCCATTTCATAAAAAATATTTTCGGCAGTCATAGCGGATAACCTTCCTTTTCGAGATATTTTTTCAGCTTGTTTCTTGTCCTCATGAGCGTTACTTTTACATTGCTCTCAGTCATGGAAAATCGTTCGGCAATATCCTCAACGGTATCGCAGAACCAGTATCTTCTGATGAAAATGCTGCGTTTCTTTTCGGGCAGCGTCCTTAGAAAATCGGATAAAATGTCACGCAGCATTATTCCGTCGGCATTTGCGGCGGTGTCATCGGATGACGGGATACATTCCGCAAGTTCGCCTGTAAGCTCGGAAATCACCGCCGACCGCTTTTCACACTTTTCTGAGCGGTATCTGTCGAGTGCCGCACTTCTCGTTATTTTCGCAAGGAACGCAAAGAAATATGTCTTGGGACGATGCGGCGGGATCCTAAGCCACGCTTCCTTGTAGGTGTCATTTTCACATTCTTCGGCGGTGAAAAAATCGCCTGTTATGTTCATTGCTATCCTGCGCAGCGAAGCACCGTATTTTTCCATAGTATGTCTGACTGCCTCGCTGTTCCGTGACAGGTAAAGGTCAACAATATCGCTGTCTTCCATTGATGACGCTCCTTTCGTAATATTTGCGTCTTTACTTAATATATCGTTTTTTCTGCGGACAGGTTACACATTATCAAAAAATATTTCGTTGAAATTTTATATGCATATGCTATTATAAAAATGAAAGGACGTGTTATGATGATAGAGATAAAATTATCGAAAAATCTCACCGAAGATGCAAAATATATCCGCACCGAAGTATTTGTGAATGAACAGGGATTTTCCGCTGAATTTGATGATACAGACAATACTGCGCTGCACTGCGTTCTGTATTCCGACGGAAAAGCCGCAGCAGTCGGCAGAACATATCCCGCCGATGCAGAGGGTTCGGTCTGCGATTGGCGGGATAGCCGTGCTTCCCGAGTTCCGCAAGGGAGGACTGGGCAGTAAGGTCGTTACCGCACTTGAACAGGCGGCAGAGGGCATGGGCGCAGTCAGAACCGAACTTTCAGCTCAGGTCAGAGCGTCCGATTTTTACCGTACTCTTGGATATGAGACGACAGGCGAGGAGTATCTCGATGAATATTGTCCGCATGTAAAAATGGTAAAATCGCTTATATAATGGATTTTTCGCATTGATCGGCTTCTCATATTATATCGTAAATATGGCTTTTTTGCAAGCATGAAAAAGAGCGTCCGCACGAAAATGTGCAGACGCTCGGTTTTTTTGCATAGATTATTTGCCGATGAATTCCTTGCCGCCCATGTAAGGCCTGAGTGCAGCAGGGATGCTGATAGAACCGTCAGCATTGAGGTTGTTTTCAAGGAATGCGATAAGCATTCTCGGAGGAGCAACAACGGTGTTGTTAAGAGTGTTTGCAAGGTGCTTGCCGTTCTTGCCGTTGATCCTGATCTTAAGACGTCTTGCCTGAGCATCGCCGAGATTTGAGCAGCTTCCGACCTCAAAATATTTCTTCTGACGTGGTGACCATGCCTCAACGTCAACAGACTTGACCTTGAGATCAGCAAGGTCTCCGGAGCAGCATTCAAGTGTTCTTACGGGGATATCCAGCGAACGGAACAGATCAACAGTGTTCTTCCAGAGCTTGTTGTACCACTCCATAGCGTCTTCAGGCTCGCAGACAACGATCATTTCCTGCTTTTCAAACTGATGGATACGGTAAACGCCTCTTTCTTCGATTCCGTGAGCACCCTTTTCCTTTCTGAAGCAGGGGGAGTAGCTTGTAAGCGTGAGAGGAAGCTGTTCCTCGGGGATAATAGTGTCGATAAACTTACCGATCATGGAATGTTCACTTGTACCGATAAGGTAAAGATCCTCGCCTTCGATCTTGTACATCATAGCATCCATTTCAGCAAAGCTCATAACGCCTGTAACAACTTCGCTTCGGATCATGAAAGGAGGAACGCAGTAGGTAAATCCTCTGTCGATCATGAAATCTCTTGCATAGGAGATAACAGCAGAGTGAAGTCTTGCGATATCGCCCATAAGATAATAGAAACCGTTTCCTGCAACCTTTCTTGCGCTGTCGAGATCAATGCCGTTGAGTCTTTCCATGATCTCAGTGTGGTATGGAATCTCAAAATCGGGTACCTTAGGTTCGCCGAAACGCTCGACCTCGACATTTTCGCTGTCGTCCTTACCGATAGGAACGCTCTTGTCGATAATGTTAGGGATGACCATCATTATCTTCTTTACCTTTTCATTCAGCTCAGCCTCGAGAGCCTCAAGCTCAGCCAGACGCTCGGATTCGGCAGTGACTTTCTTCTTCATTTCCTCTGCTTCTTCCTTCTTGCCCTGACCCATAAGAGCACCGATCTGCTTTGAATACTTGTTTCTCTCGGAACGCAGCGCATCAGCGTCCTGCTTAGCCTTTCTTGCCTTTGCATCAAGGTCAATTACCTCGTCAACGAGGGGGAGCTTGTCGTCCTGAAACTTGTTCTTGATGTTCTGCTTAACGATGTCGGGATTTTCTCTTAAAAATTTGATATCCAGCATTTTTGATTCCTCCAAATAAAAATAAAAAAACACCCATGGGAAAACTCCCAAGGGTGCGGATAAACGCACGGTGCCACCTTGAATTTTAACTCTCTCCCTTAACGCAGGAATACGTCACCGTTCATCACGGGCGGCTCAGAAGCGGAAATAACATACCGTCTGCGGAGATTTTCACCGTGCATCTCCTCTCTGAAAGCAGAAAAATATGCAAATTCTTCGTCAATGCCTTTAACTTTTCTCATTATATCACCGTTTTATGCTATTGTCAAGGTATTTTTTATATTTTTCGGAATAATACAAAAAAACCGCATCTGAGTTAACCTCAAACACGGTCTGAATGGTGCGGATAGCAGGACTTGAACCTGTACCCCCTTGCGAGGACTAGCACCTGAAGCTAGCGCGTCTGCCGATTCCGCCATATCCGCATATATTGTTGAATTTTGCAGTCTGTGCAATCAACAATATATATTATACTACATCAATTATCGTTTGTCAAGCTTTTTTTGAAATTTTTTTCGGATTTTTTTACTCTGCCGGGAAATCCCATAAAACAGTGCCCGAAAGCTCCTTAAGGGTGAATTTCTTTTCGCTGTACACCATGTACGAACGCGGATTTCCATTCTTGGGGATAGATACCGAACCGGGGTTAAGACAGATAACGCCGTTTGTTTTTTCGGCTTTGAAAATATGCGTGTGTCCGCTGAGTATGATGTTTCCTGCCAATGCTTTCGGCAGCTCCTTATGCCCATGAACGGCATACATAGTCAGTCCGTCGGCATAGACTGTCAGCATTTCCGACATTATCGGGAAATTCAGCACCATCTGGTCCACCTCACAGTCGCAGTTGCCGCGTACTGTCATGATACTGTCCGAATTATCGTTCAGCAGCTTTATCGTTTTTTCGGGATCATATCCGTCAAACACGCCGTTTCTGGGGCCATGATAGAGCAGGTCGCCCAGAATAAGCAGTTTATCGGCATTTTCTTCTTTAAATCTTGCGAACATCTCAGCACAGCATTCGCCGTGTCCATGGATATCCGATGCGATCATCAGTTTCATTTTCATCACTTCCAATAAAATGATTTTAGCATAATCAAGTAAAAATGTCAATGCTATTATATATACGCAAAATCAGAATAAAATGTTGTTTCAATGTTATATTTCTTTCCAAATCGTTGACATATCGGATAAAGTGTGATATACTAAATTGAGTGTTGATATTGTCTGTGTGTAAAATTTATCGTAATATATTTATTCTAGGAGGATAAAAAATGATAGAGATCAAAGAAATGGGCGTGCTGACGGACAAGGCGATCGCAGATGCAAAAAGCTATGAATACGGCATATCGGTGCCTGTACAGCTGAGTGACTGCAATGAAAAGCTCCGCAGTCTTGTTGAAAAAAAGCAGCTTGGCGGATCTGATGGGATGAGATATTCGCTTGATATTGAGATCGTATTTGATAAGAAAAAGATAAAAACAACGTTTTTTGCAATAGATGATGAAAAATGTGACATTGAATCATGGAAGATCAGGCTTGAAGATGCTGAGCTGGATATGCTGAGAGATAAAGTCATTTTTCCGTTTATAAAAGGCTGTGTTTCAGACGGCTGATATACATAGGAAAACGGGCAGGTGTGAAAATAATTCGCACCTGCCCGTTTTTATTCTGACCGCATGAGGATCAATTCATATCCAGCAGTCCTTTCAATGCTGCGGCACAGCCTTCAATGCCGATTATTCCGCTGTCGAGAACGATGTTGTACCGAGTGAGATCGTTCCATTGTTCACCTGTATTGCACTGATAATAATGTGCCCGCTTATTGTCGAATTTTTTGCGTGTTGCTTCTGCTTTTTCGGACGGGATACCGTATTTTTCTGTGATACGGCTGTTTTTCAGGGAATTGTCCGAGCAGCGTATGAAAACCTTAACTACATTTTGGAAGCCTTTCAGCGCTTCCGATGCGCAGTGACCTACAAATATTGCGCTGCCTTTTGCTGCGAAATTCCGTATTGCTTCCTGTTCTGCGACGAATACTGCGCCCTCGGATGAAAGCATAGTGCTGTCACCAGAACGTGCTTTCCCCATGAGATACATTGTGTAAAGGAAGCTGTTTGTTGTTGATTCCTCCTGATCCTGTATCTCGCTGATGCTTTTCCCCAGCTTTTCGGATGCTGCTTTGATTATCTCCATGCCGTAGCAGGGGATGCCTGTTTGCTTGGAAAGCAGCTTTGCGGTCTCAGTGCCGCCGCTGCCGTATTCACGTTCTATGGTGATATATCTCACTTTCATGCTGATTTTCCTCCTTCATCAAACTGGCTGTTATAAAGCTCGGCATAGAAGCCGCCCTTGTTCAGAAGCTCCTCATGTGTACCGCTTTCGATGATGTCGCCGTCCTTCAGCACAAGTATAAGATCGGAGTTCTTGATGGTCGAAAGTCTGTGGGCGATAACGAAGGAAGTGCGGTTTTCCATCAGCTTATCCATAGCCGACTGGATCTGCTGCTCAGTTCGTGTATCTACTGATGATGTTGCCTCATCGAGTATCAGCATAGGCTTATCTGCGATCATTGCACGGGCTATGGTAAGCTGCTGCTTCTGTCCCTGTGACAGATTGACCTGATCGTTCAGTACGGTGTCATATCCATGGGGGAGGGTGCGTATAAAGTGATCAAGACCGACTGCCCTGCAGGCTTCCTGCATTTTCTGATCCGAAACGCCTTCTGTGCAGTAGACAAGATTTTCGCGGACAGTTCCTTCAAACAGCCATGTATCCTGAAGGACCATGCAGAACTGCGAATGAACAGTCTCACGCTTCATTTTGCTTGTTGGTATGCCGTCAATGCGGATCTCGCCGCTCTTCAGCTCATGGAAACGCATAAGCAGGTTTACCATTGTAGTTTTGCCCGCACCGGTAGGACCGACGATAGCAATTTTCTGTCCGGGCTTTGCGGAAGCGGAGAAATCATGGATAACGATCTTATCTGAATCCTCATATCCGAATTTTACGTGATCGAACTCAACATTTCCCGATATCTTTCCGATATCACTGAGCTTGCCGTCCTCATTTTCCATTTCTTCAGCTTCAAGAAATTCAAAAACACGTTCTCCCGCAGCTGCCGCAGACTGAAGCGACTGTACTGACTGAGCGATCTGAGAAAGCGGCTGTGTGAAATAGCGTACATACATCATGAATGCAACGATAACGCCGAATCCTATCTTGCCGTTCAGTGCCAGTGCGCCGCCGACAACGCAGACAGCAACATATCCGAGGTTTCCGATGAAGTTCATTATAGGCATCATAAGACCCGAGAGACACTGCGCCTTGAAGCCGCTGTCGCAGAGCTTTGTGTTCATCTCGTCAAAGGTTTTCTGAGCCGCATCTTCGCCGTTATATGCTTTTACAACGGTGTGTCCCGCATATATTTCCTCGATATGTCCGTTGATCTCGCCCAGGTGACGCTGCTGGCGTGTGAAATATTTCTGGCTTCGGCTCATGATAGCTGTCATTACCGCAAATCCGATAAGGCTGGCAGCAACGGCAGTCAAAGTCATCCAGCCGTTTGTTATAAGCATCATAAAGAGGCTTCCGACAAAAAGTATAACGGCAGTCAGGAGATTTCCTATGCTCTGGTTGAGCGACTGACCTATCATATCAACATCGTTTGTAACACGGGAAAGAACATCTCCTGTTGTTGTGCGGTTATAGAACCACATAGGCAGCCTGTTGATCTTATGCGAGATATCCGAACGCATCTGCTTGGAAATGCGCTGGGTTATAGTCGCCATGATCCAGCTCTGAGCAGCAGAGAGTATATAGCTGAGCGCATAGAATGCAACAAGTGTAAGGGCAATGACAAGTATCCTGTCCGTATCGACAGACGGTTTGATTATATTGTAAACAGATGCCGGGAGTGAATCTATCGCACTCAATGCGGCGCTTGTGTCATCAGTATCAATGTCTGTAAAAATATTCATCATTTCAAGCTGATCTTCTGCGGATATGGTATTTCCTTCAACAGTGATATCCGTGTAAAGTGCATTTCTGACAGATTCGGGAAGACCGCTGACAGCATTCATCATAGCATCACTGTCGTTGTTGTCGGCATCACTGAGGGCTGACATTGTCTGCATCTGATCATCAACGGAGATCTCAGAGCCGTTCACGGTAATTGCCTGCGGTGCATCGCTTCCCATATTTGCTGCGATATCACTTACAACAGTCTGCATATTTCCGGAGATGTTTTCGGAAACAGATCCCATTATCTCCGTAAGCATTTCTGTATCGGGGGCAAGTCCCGAGGTGATGGTATCAGTCATATTGGAAAGCTTGTCAGGGCCTGCGAGTGACAAAACTGTTCCTGCCGCTGCGCATATCAGAGCGATGACAAGCACGGCTATATATTTGTGGCAGTAGTGAAGGATCTTTTTCCATGTTCCGATAAGATCCTTCGGCTTTTCACCGCCGCCTCTCGGACCACCGGGACCGTGCGGACCTCCCGGACCTCCGGGACCGCGTCTCATATTCTGCTTGTTCTGACCAAGTTCATATTCATTTCGTTCCATTACGCCAGTTCCTCCTTTGAAAGCTGCGAAAGTGCTATCTGCTGATATACTTCACAGTTTTTCATCAATTCATCATGACGTCCCATTCCAACGATCTTTCCTTCATCGAGAACGATTATCCTGTCTGCATCTCGGATAGTGCCTATACGCTGTGCCACGATTATTCTGGTCGCATCTCCGCATTCGCTGTCAAGGGCTTTTCTAAGAGCGCGGTCTGTTTTGTAGTCGAGTGCTGAGAAGGAATCGTCGAAAATAAATATCTCAGGATCACGTGCTATTGCGCGGGCGATTGAAATTCTCTGCTTCTGACCGCCTGAAAGGTTTGAACCGCCCTGTGCGACATATCCGTCATATCCGTCTGCAAGCTTATCGACAAATTCTGCTGCCTGAGCCGTTGAAACTGCCGATCTTACGGCATCGTCATCGGCGGGCTTTCTGCCGTTGTCGCCGTAAACTATGTTTGAGCG
Source organism: uncultured Ruminococcus sp. (assembly GCA_900556055.1). Taxonomy (GTDB): domain Bacteria; phylum Bacillota; class Clostridia; order Oscillospirales; family Ruminococcaceae; genus UMGS1889. The sequence continues at coordinate 1,031 of USNJ01000073.1, read as the reverse complement.
GACAGTTCCCGTAAACAGCGTAGCTTTCTGGGATATATAGCTTATTTTATTTCTGAGCGAACGCTGCGAATAATCACGGACATTTACTCCGTCAACAAGAACTTCTCCCTCTGTGACATCGTAAAAGCGGGGGATAAGGTTTATGACCGTACTTTTTCCGCAGCCTGTCGAACCTATGACAGCAACAGTCTCACCCTTTTTTGCTGAGAATGATATATTCTGAAGCACATATCCGTCAGCATCGGGATAGCGGAATGATACGTTCCTGAATTCGACTTCTCCGACATGACCGCTTTTTCCTTCTGTTTCGCTGCCGTCGATTATAGTCGGCTCTGTATCCAGCACCTCATTGATACGCTTTGCGGAAACAGACGCACGGGGGAGCATCATAAAGATCATAACGAGCATCATGAACGACATAACGACCTGAACGGCATACTGCGAAAATACTACCATGTCAGAGAAAAGTGAGATCTTGTCGGGCATCATGGCTTCGTTGATAAGTATTGCTCCTATCCAGTAAACAGCGAGCGTCAGACCGTTCATGATAAGCTGTATGCTTGGCATCATAAACGCCATAGTGCGCTGTGCGGAGAGTTGGTTCTGCGTCAGTGCATCATTTGCTTTATCAAATTTGTTTTCCTGATATGCTTCGGCATTGTAAGCACGTACAACGGAAAGTCCCGACAGATTTTCACGGGTGACACGGTTTATGTCATCTGTGAGCTTCTGCATTTTTTTGAATTTTGGCGTTGTTATCGCCATGCATATGCATACAATCGAAAGAAGTATAACCAAGGAACGCTCAATAAAAGTCATGCAGAAAAGCTGATAAAACTCAGTAAAATGCGGACGATACACGAACTACATTAATATATTGACGATGATGAAAACAAACAGAAGCCATCACTTACCTATGATTATCGCCATAAGCATGGCATTGAGCATCATTATTCCACTACAGACCCTTGCTCAAAAGAAGAATCTGCCTCTGGTCTTTGCCCACGAAAACCAGCATCTGTCATTTACGC
>USNJ01000072.1 GCA_900556055.1 uncultured Ruminococcus sp. | reverse complement strand
ATATACCTTATGCCAAACAAGGAAGATGTATACCGTCCATATCTTTCTGCTGTTGTCACGCTTGCCGTTTCTGTGTTCATCAAGCAGGTCGATGAGCAGGTTTGTGTTGAAGTAATGCTCGGCTGTTTCGGAAGTGAATGCGTCCTTTACGATGCTGTAATATTTATCTTCTTTGAGCCATACACGGATAGGAACAGGGAAGCCCAGCTTTTTCTTGTTTGCAGTCTGAGGAGGCGTTGCGCGGAGAGCTGCCTTTCTCATTGCGATCTTTGTATTTTCGTCGTTTACACGATAGCGTGTGGGTATCTTTTCAGCAAGCGCCATGACTTCCTTGTCAAGGAAGGGAACACGAAGCTCAAGCGAATTTGCCATTGACATCTTATCGGCTTTGAGCAGGATATCTCCTGTCATCCAGAGATGAAGATCGAGGTACTGCATCTTTGTGACAGCGTCCTTATCCTTTACCTTGTCATAGAAAGGCTTTGTGATAGCCGCAGCATCGGGAGCGTTTGTCTTTATTTTAAGCAGTGCTTTTCTTTCCTTTTCGGAGAACATATATGCATTTCCGATAAAGCGTTCCTCGAGATCCTTTCCTCTTCTTACAAGGAAATTTATTCCTCTCTTTGGGGGGAGCTTTGAAGCGACTGCGCCTATTCCGCGTCTGATGCACTTCGGGATAGCATTGTAAGCAGGTATTGCCATCGGCTCACGGTATACATTATATCCGCCGAAGATCTCGTCTGCACCTTCACCCGAAAGAACTACCTTTACATATTCAGAAGCCTTGCTGCAGACGAAATACAGTGCGATAGCCGAAGGATCGGCAAGCGGTTCGTCCATGTGATACTGTATCTTGGCGATATTTCCCCAGTATTCCTCCGGAGTTATGACCTTGCTGATATTTTCCTTGCCTATATACTTGGAAAATTCCTTGGCCCAGCCGATCTCATTATACTTTTCATCTGTGCCGAAACCGACAGTGAAGGTCTTGTCAACGTTTGCGACAGCTGCGGCATAGCTTGAATCAACGCCGCTTGACAGGAAGCTTCCGACCTCAACGTCACTTATTTTATGAGCTTCAACGGAGTTCTTGAATGTGTCGGATATCCTGTTGACCCATTCTTCCATATCCGGCTTTTCGTCGGCATCGAATTTTACTTCCCAGTAGCGTTTTACCGTAAGTTCGCCGTTTTTGTATTTGAAGAAGTGGGCGGGGGGGAGCTTCCATACATTTTTGAAAAATGTTTCCGTTGTCGGTGAATACTGGAATGTCAGGTAATTTTCGAGAGCATCCTCATTCATTTCCTTGACGAACGATGGGTGGGCAAGGAACGACTTTATTTCGGAACCGAACATGAATGCATCGCCCATTTTTGCATAATAGAGCGGCTTGATGCCGAAGAAATCCCTCGCACCGAAAAGCTCCTTTGTATTCTTATCCCAGATAACAAAGGAAAACATTCCTCTGAGCTTGTTAAGAAGGTCTTCACCGAATTCTTCATATCCGTGGATAAGAACCTCGGAATCTGTTTTGGTCGTAAAGATGTGTCCCTTTGCGATAAGTTCTTCCCTTATTTTCTGAAAGTTGTAAATTTCTCCGTTGAACAGGAGAACCTTTGAATTATCCTCATTATATATCGGCTGACTTCCTGTGTTAAGGTCGATGATGCTCAGACGGCGGAATCCGAGAGCAATGTCCTCATCGACATATTTTCCTTCGGAATCCGGGCCGCGGTGCTTGATCTTATCCATCATTTCACCGATAATGCGATTTGCGTCGTTTATTGTATTGGTAAATCCTACATATCCGCACATAATGCAATCCTCCATAGATAAAAATTAGCTGTAAAAATAAACCGCATACAAATTATTATACACTATATTAAATGCTTTTGCAATAAAATTATTTCCGATCACATATAAATTTTACTTTTATAAAGAGTCGGATTTTGTATACAATAGTAATGCGGTGTCGGAATTACGGATCTGCCATATAACAAAAACGCCCGAAAGCACGAAGCCTTCGGGTATTTCGGTATTCTGTTATGCAATGAAAGCAAGGATAAAGAACAGCACTGAGAATGCGATCGTAATAAGCCCTGCTTTAGCGTTTGTCTTTACAGTTGCCTCATCTGTTTTTTTGTTTTCCGATATAAGGGATACGCCTCCAACTATTATAAAGGCAATGCCCACTATCATAAAGAAAAGATTCACTGAGAACGACCTCCCTGAGTTCAATATAATCACTGTTAATATTATATCACCATATTAAACAAAAATCAATACCTTTCTTGAAAGATTTGATACAAAATCAACTAGGACTCCTTGTGCAAATATTACAAAACGATGTCAATTATTAAAATATGCATATTTCCTTGCAATTTAGTTTTTTTTGTATTATAATAGAAAATGTAAATGAAAATTGATCGGAGGATGGTGTTTTAATGAGGGTCAGACAAGAAAAAAAACGACCTAAATTCAGCTTTGGACTGGTGCTTTTCCTGATTTTTCTGAGCTTTGCCGTCTGCTTTGTTATTTATATGAAAAAAGGTCAGATGCCTGAGGATACGCTGTCTGCGTCAGGTGAGATAGCAGGTTCCGAAACCGATGCTTCCGCAGCCGCAGAGATCGAAAGCACTGAAACTGTAACCGTTTCCGAAACAGAAGCTGAGACTGAGCCTGCTTCCGAAAAGGTAATAAACCCTGTTCCCGAGGGACAGCTTATGGGATTTTCCTATCTTGTCAATGACTGCAATTTCGTGGGCGATTCATTGACTGTCGGACTGGCAAGCTATGGCATAATCCCCGAAAAAAATGTGCTTGCGAATATCGGAATGAACATCTCGAAAATAAATACCGCAACTGTCACAACTCCGAGCGGAGAAATGACGGTGCTTGATGCTCTGAAGGAAAACAATCCCAAGAACGTGTATGTCATGCTCGGTTCCAACGGCATTGCCTGGCTGACTAATGAGAATATGATCTCGGAATACGGTCAGTTTATTGATTCTGTCAAGGAAGAACTGCCCGATTCAAAGATATATATACTTTCTATCCCGCCTGTTACTGCCAATAAGGAGACAGATTCAAGCTCGCCTATCCTCAATTCGGATATCGACACGTATAATTCCGAGCTGCTGAAGCTTGCCGATGAAAAATCGGTTTATTTCGTCGATCTGAATACAGCGCTGAAGGGAAATGACGGCAAGCTTGCATCGGAACGCTCCGACGGAGACGGAATGCATTTCAAGAAAGATACCTATGATATAATGCTTGATTATATTCTTACACATGTTGTGCAATAATATACAATATAAATTAGGAAAGAGAGATCAAACATGAAGAAGAAACTTGCGGCAGCAGCTGCGGCGCTGCTTATTGCTGCGGCTATGACAGGCTGCGGAAACAATTCGGAGGATACATCCTCGGAAACAAGCTCAGTGTCCGTTTCAGACGCTGCTTCCGACGAAAACGGCAATGCCGGAACTGCTGAGACAGGCGACATTTCACAGCCCGTGAACGACATAATCGCACAGATCGAGATGTCCTCACTTGCTGAGGTAGGCTCTGACAGACTGTCAATGTACCTCGACACGGATATTGACAAGATCGACGCATTTTCAATGTATATATGCGGTTCGGGCGGATTTGCGGATGAGGTCGGAATTTTCAGAATGAAGTCTGCTGATGACTGTTCAGCACTCGTTGATCTTATCAATGACAGGATCGAAAAAAGAAAGGCTGATTTTGAGGATTACAATCCCGATGAGGCTGAAAAGCTCGGAAATGCAGTCGTTGGAAGCAAGGACAATTATGTTTACTATGCCGTTACTCCCGACAGCAGCAAGGCTGAGCAGATATTCAAGGATTTTATCGGCTGATAATTATGTGGGAAAGTGCCGTACAGACGAGGTCTGCACGGCACTTTTTCGGTTCGGGACGATTTTTTTGTAACTTTTTTTGAAAAACACTTTACATATCGAAGAAAGTATAGTAAAATATAACAGAGAACTTGTTGTCTGAAGAACGTTTTCTTCAGACGGGAATAATAGTGAGGTGCGATATGGAACCTAAGTATAAAAGAGTGCTGCTGAAGCTCAGCGGTGAGGCTCTTGCGGGAAATCAGAAAACAGGTCTTGACTTCTCTGTTATCACAGAGATCGGAAAGAGCATTAAAAAGTGCGCGGACGCAGGCGTTCAGATCGGCATTGTTGTCGGCGGCGGAAACTTCTGGAGAGGCCGTTCCAGCGGAACAATGGACAGAACCAGAGCCGACCATATAGGAATGCTCGCAACTACCATGAATGCACTCGCTGTTGCAGATGTGCTTGAATCTCTCGGACTTGATGTCCGCGTGCAGACAGCTATCGCTATGCATCAGGTAGCTGAGCCGTATATCAGAAACAAGGCTATCCGCCATATGGAAAAGGGAAGAGTCGTTATCTTCGGCTGCGGAACAGGAAACCCGTTCTTTTCAACGGATACTGCATCTACGCTCCGTGCTGCTGAGATTGAGGCTGATATCGTGCTGAAGGCTACAATGGTAGACGGCGTTTACGATAAGGATCCCAATAAGTATGATGATGCTGTCAAGTATGATAAGCTCAGCTTCAATGATATCCTTGTGAACAATCTTGCTGTTATGGACAGCACTGCCGCTTCCATGTGCAAGGATAATCACCTGCCTATACTTGTATTCGACCTGAAGCGTCCCGACAATATCTATGATGCGTGCATGGGACTTCCTGTCGGAACAATAGTATCGGACGAGTAATATATTTTTGAAAGGAATTTTTATTATGAAAGAGCAGATGAACATAGCTAAGGAAAAGATGGAAAAGTGCATAAAAAGCCTTGCACATGAGTTTACAACTATCCGCGCAGGACGTGCGAATCCTGCTGTTCTCGACAAGGTTTTCGTTGAATATTACGGAGCACCGACTCCTGTAAATCAGCTTGCTGCAATTTCCGTAAGCGAGGCAAGAGTTCTTGTTATACAGCCTTGGGATATGGGTGCGCTCAAGCATATCGAGAAGGCTATCCAGACATCCGATATAGGTATCAACCCCACAAATGACGGCAAATGCCTGCGCCTTGTTTTCCCTCAGCTCACTGAGGACAGACGTAAGGATCTCGTTAAGGATATCAAGAGAATGGGTGAGGAAGCTAAGGTAACTATCCGTTCCGTAAGACGTGACACAATGGAAAAATACAAGACAATGAAGAAGAATTCCGAGATAACAGAGGACGATCTCAAAAACTGTGAAAAGGATGTTCAGAACCTTACCGATAAATACGTTGCTGAAATAGACAAGACAGTTTCCGAGAAGGAAAAGGAGATCATGTCTATCTGATCGCAGAGAAAATCTGAGTCAAAAGGTGATATTTATTGGCTGTCAGTAAAGAAAAGCTGCCTGTTCATGTCGGGTTTATTATGGACGGTAACGGCAGATGGGCATCAAAACGCGGGCTGCCCCGTTCCATAGGACATAAAGAGGGTGCCGAAACCTTTAACAGGATAACCAGAAGATGCAAGGATCTGGGAATAAAATACGTTACTTATTATGCTTTTTCAACGGAGAACTGGTCTCGTCCTGCTGACGAGGTCAGTGCTCTGATGAAGCTTTTTGAGCAGTATCTCGAAGATGCAGAAAAATATGTAAAGGACAACACCAGGCTGATCTTTCTCGGAGATAAATCAAAATTTTCGGAAAAACTTCGGCTTCGCATGGAGGAGCTTGAGGAAAAGTCGAGGGATTTTGATTCTATGACGGTTCTTCTTGCGATGAATTACGGCGGTCGAGATGAGATCGTACGTGCGGCACGAAGAGCGGCGGCACTTGTAAAGGACAGGAGCATTACACCCGATCAGATCGATGAGAGCCTGTTTTCATCGCTTCTGTATACGGGCGGAATACCGGATCCCGACCTGATAATCCGTCCGGGAGGGGAAAAGCGTCTGTCGAATTTCCTTACATGGGAAAGTGCATATTCGGAGCTTTATTTTACCGATGTCCTGTGGCCTGATTTCAATGCGAAGGAGCTTGACAAAGCACTTGAAGATTTTGCACAAAGAGGCAGAAGATTTGGAGGAATATAAGTATGGCTGTCAGATTGATCTCTGCCGCTGTCGGAATTGCGATCGGTATCCTTGTCCTGTTCCTTTCGGATACCATTGTGCTGAATATTGCGTTGGCTGTTATAAGCGGATTTATCATCTATGAACTTTTTGCGGCGGAAAAATGCTTTGAATACAAAGCGGAAAGCATAACCTGCTTTATATATACTGTTGCGATGCAGCTTGTGATGTGGCTTGAAAAGGCCATGAATATTGATACGATATGGCGTTATCTGCTGAGCATAACCTGCATTTTTGTGCTTTTTGTCATATTCGTACTTTCTAAAAAGAGGATAACTTTTGATAAATTCTGCTTTATGGTGACGACGACTATTCTCGTAACCTGCTCAGTATCATGCATTGGCGTTGTCAAGGGATACAGCGATGTTCACGGAGTATGCTATATTGTGCTGGTGCTTGCAGGTGCGTGGCTCGGTGATTCGGGTGCATATTTTGTCGGAACATTTTTCGGAAAGCACAAGCTTTGTCCTGATATATCCCCGAAAAAGACGGTTGAAGGTGCTGTCGGCGGAATAGTGACAACAGGAATTATTTTCGTTGTTTATGCATATTTTTATCGTATGGTACAGCTCGCGATCGGCGTTCCGGATTTCAGTGTGAATTACATCGCACTTGCGCTTGTGGGAATGATGTGTGCGGTTCTCGGAATGCTGGGTGATATGTCCGCATCACTCATAAAGCGTCAGAACAATATAAAAGATTACGGTAACCTTATACCCGGTCACGGCGGTATGCTTGACCGGTTTGACAGTGTACTTTTTGTTGCACCGTTTCTGGTTATCGTGCTGAAATTCCTGCCGGTTTTCAGCTGAGTTATTTTGCTTACTGCAAGGTGAATTTTTATTTGCCTTGCAGTAATGTCTGTATATACGGAGGTTTTTGATGAAAACTATTACTCTGCTGGGTTCGACAGGCTCTATCGGAACGCAGACAATAGATGTCTGCCGACGCTACGGTATTAGGATAAAAGCACTGGCTGCTTTGAAAAATACATCGCTTCTTGCGGAACAGGCAAGAGAGTTCGGTGCTGAAACAGTCTGCATCTATGACAAGAATAAATACAGTGAAATGAAAACGCTGCTTGCGGACACAGATATAAATGTGCTCTGCGGAATGGACGGACTTGTTGATATCGCTGAGATGAACGGCGTTGACATAATGGTGAACTCCGTTGTTGGCATGGTCGGACTTATTCCGACGCTGAAAGCTATATCGCACGGCACGGATATCGCGCTTGCAAATAAGGAAACTCTTGTTGCGGGCGGTGCGCTGGTTATGCCGCTGTCCGCCGAAAAGGGCGTGAAGATCTATCCCGTAGACAGTGAACATTCGGCGATCTTTCAGTGCTTGCAGGGCAATAAGCGTTCGCAGCTCAAAAGCATAATACTTACCGCATCCGGAGGACCGTTCTTCGGAAAGACACGTTCCGAGCTTGAAAATGTTTCCGTAAGCGATGCGCTGAAGCATCCGAACTGGTCGATGGGGAATAAAATAACCATCGACAGTGCTACACTTATGAACAAGGGATTGGAATTCATCGAGGCAAAATGGCTTTTTGACCTCACGCCCGATCAGATAAATATTGTCGTTCACCGTGAGAGCGTTATTCATTCTGCAGTTGAATATAACGATAATTCGGTGATAGCACAGCTTGGCGTGCCTGATATGAAGATACCTATTCAGTATGCTTTGCTTTATCCCGAGCGTGTCGAATGTGATGTGAAAAGGCTGTCGCTTATTGACTGCGGAAAGCTGACATTCGCAGAACCTGATAATGATACATTTGAGTGCCTTTCTGCGTGCATAAAAGCGTGCGGCATGGGCGGAACGGCGTGTGCGCTGGCAAACGGCGCAAACGAAGAAGCGGTGCGGCTGTTCCTTGAAGGCAGGATATCGTTCACGAGGATAGGCGAGCTTGTTAGCGGAGTTATAGGCGATATTCAAAGCAGTGAGATAAATTCCGCCGAAGATATACTCAGCGCTGACAGGACAGCAAGAGAATATGTGCTGTCAAAAATATAAATGACCGAAAAGGAGATACAATGAAGATCTTAATTGCCATAATCGTTTTCGGGGTAATAATCGTAATACACGAGTGGGGACATTTTATTGCCGCAAGGCTTTCAGGGGTAAAGGTAAACGAATTTGCGATAGGAATGGGACCTGCGCTTTTCAAGATACACGGAAAAAAGACAATGTTTTCCCTTAGACTACTTCCGATCGGCGGATACTGCGCTATGGAGCATTCTGCTCAAAACCGCCGATAAAGCGTCTGTTTATAACGGCTGCGGGTGCTGTGATGAATATAATCCTCGGATTTATTATCGCAATTATCGTCACGGCTATAAACGGAAGAGTTGTTACCAATCAGGTCACATATTTTACCGATGATGCGGTAAGCTCGTCAAGCGGACTTCAGCTCGATGACGTGATACTGAAAATAAACGGCAAGAAGATATTCACGGCAAACGACATTGTTTATCAGCTGAGAAATGACGTTGACGGCGTTGTTGATATGGTCGTTCTGCGAAACGGTGAAAAGGTGAAGCTTGATGCTGTAAGGTTTGATCTGAGCCTCAACACGGAAACGGGCAAGCAGGTCATAAACATTGATTTCAAGGTAAAGGCAAATGACTGCACAATTGCCAATATTATTCCGTATTCGTTCAAGAGGACAGTCACGACAGCACGTCTTATCTGGATATCACTCATTGACATGATATCGGGAAAATACGGATTTAACGATATTCAGGGACCTGTCGGCATAGTTACGGCGATAGGCGAAGCATCTGAGCAGAGCTTCTCTGATCTGCTTGACTTCATGATGCTGATAACCGTGAATGTCGGAATTTTCAATCTGCTGCCGCTGCCTGCACTTGACGGCGGAAGACTTGTGTTCATCATCGTTGAGATGATACGCAGAAAGCCCGTACCGCCCGAGAAAGAGGGACTTGTTCATTTTATCGGATTTGCGGCGCTTATGCTGCTTATGGTGGCAGTTACGTTCAATGATATTGTAAGGCTTATAAAATAAACGGGGTGATGTTTTGGAGATCAGCAGACGTGTCAGATCTGTAAAGGTCGGAAACTGTACACTTGACGGAAAGAAAATATATATACAGTCGATGCTGAATATTCCTGCTGAAGATGTTGAGGGCAGCGTCAGACAGGCTGTTCTGCTTGAAAAGGCAGGCTGCGAGATAATACGTGCGGCTGTTCCGAATATGGATGCTGTCCGCCTTATTCCTGCGATAAAGGAAAAGATCAATATTCCGCTTGTTGCCGATATTCATTTTGATTACAGGATAGCGGTTGCCGCAGCTGAAGCGGGTGTTGACAAGATAAGGATAAATCCCGGAAATATAGGCGGCGAGGATAGAGTAAAGGCTGTTAT
>USNJ01000071.1 GCA_900556055.1 uncultured Ruminococcus sp. | reverse complement strand
TACCGTCCGTTCAAGCCGAAGAGAAAGACCCGTGCTTCTGTCGCCCGTGAAAAGGGACTGGAAACTCTCGCCGCTTTCCTTATGCTCCAACAGGACAAGGCTGACCCGTCAGCCGAGGCTGAAAAGTTCGTTAATACCGAAAAGGGCGTTGAAACTGTCGATGAAGTCATAACCTGTATGCTTATGGGCGTTGACTATTTCCAGGGATATTACTTCTCACGTCCCGACAAATTCAACACGCTTTTCTCCAACAATACACGTATACTTCTTGAATCCGCAGCACAGAAGCTGAACATCAGCATCAAGAAAAACCCTGCTGTCGTTACTATGCAGATCGAAACATACAAGCGCATAATCTACGATCTTGTGAACCGTTTAAGCTGTTCGGAAAGCGAGGATTACAACAGTGAGCTTGTATCGTACATGAACGAGCATAACGAGCTTGAAACAGCTTTTCTCATTGATATGAACGGCGATCAGATAACCGATACGGTCATGCATCCGGATCAGAAGATACTTGCGGGATTCCGTCCTGCCGTTCCGGGCGACAATCACAGCATCAAGAACTATTTCTATGCAATAAAAGAGCAAATCGAGGATCCGTTCATCTCAGGCTGGTATATTTCCGCCGCAACGGGTATGTCCTGCAAGACAATATCCTCGAAATTCTACAATAAAAAGGGCGAGATGATAATAGTCTGCGTTGACCTTAAAAAATGTTGAACCATGTAGGCTTTTCGGCATCATATAAGCGGTTTATACGCTTTGAAAGGCTTGAAAGCTCTGCCTCAGTTTCATCCGACTGAACGGAAATATACGGCATCAGCTTGGCAAATGAACTGTTTATCTCTTCCAGCCTGTCCAGATCGACCATTACAGAAGCTGTATCGCAGAAATCTATCCATTCTGCGTACAGCTTCTTTGTTTTTGCTGATGCCTCGTCATACTTTTCATCGGTATAGAGCGAATATATCTGCGAGATATTCTCCGAAAAATAGAGCGTCCTGTTTTTCAGCGAATTCAGTGAGATCACCGATGACGCACCTATCAGCATCAGCAGACTTATGCACAAAACAAGCCTCTTCATCGGCATTTCTCCTTCCTGATTATGCTGTATCCCCCGCTGACATCGACCGACATTATGAAAATATCGGATATTTTCAGCTTTTCACTCGATAATATCCCCGAAAATCTCCCCTCGCCTATTGCCGACCGTTTCAGCGCTTCGGGTATCAGAACGCCGTCCTGAACCACAATAACAGGCGGATCATCAGGCGATGAGGCTATGCCGAGATCCTGTTTTTCGGCAGGTCGGTTTTTCGTTTTCTGATAGACCGAAAGCGCACCCGTCGTTTCAACAACGGCAAACTGCACCTCGCTTATGTCAAAGATCCCGTAGGAACGCAGCGCTTCCATCAGATCATCTATCGTAAACCGCAGTTCTTTCAGCTTCTGCTGGTCGATAACTCCGCCGCTTATTACGATAACGGGCTTGCCGCACAATATCCGGCGAAGCCGCCAGCTGTTGAGCGATACGTACCCGACGATAACATCGAGTGCCGCAAGCGTAAATATCGGCACAAGCCCCGTAATAAGCGGTATTGTCGGATCCTCTACGGGAAGTGTTGCAATATTTGAAATAAGTATCGTTATCGCAAGCTCTGAAGGCTGAAGCTCACCTATCTGCCGCTTGCCCATAAGCCTGACCGCTGCGATCACGGCAGCATACAATATCGCCGCCCTGATAAAAACTATTGTCATGCAGATCACTCCATTTTCATAAAGATCCGCATTATTATCTGCATAAAAAGCTATAATATTCAAAAGCGGGTGCAGCCATTACAATAACGCTTGCACCCGCCCTGTTCACTTTTTCTTTGCAAATATTCTGAGCAGAACTGCCGAAACAGCAACCGCAGCAGCCGCTATAACACCGCATATCACATATCCCGATATGCCTGAATTCCTTATTTCAGGGGAATTCACTGCTTCTGGAGATGTTTCTTCCGCATCATCAGACTGCGGTGCATCGGACGTTTCCGCAGGAATAGTCAAGTATTCGGTCTCAGCGTTTACTATGTCGGAAAGTGCCTCAGGCTCGGCACTGTACATATCATCAATAAACACCCACGCATTCTGCTGACCGTACATATAGCCGATATATCCCCATGTTCCATGCTCGTCCTTGTAGATGCTCTGGATATGACTCGAAAAATTATCATCATCACCGTAATAGGTCTCCTGATATTTTATCGGACTTCCGGGATATTTCCACATATAAAACGCTGATGTCGGCGTTTCAACAGCAGGATCACCCTCGTACGGAACTATTTCATCGGCGTGTTCATCGGTAAAATCCCCCGAGTCGTAGACAGTTGCCATTCCGTCCAGACATATCCATGCATCCACATATTCGCCGTCACAGCTGTAATCAAAAGCACCCCAGTCCGAACCCTTGTATTCAATTATAACGGGTATAGGCTGGGGTGTTCCTGCTTTCAGAGTGCCTATTACCTTCTTGTTCGGCTGATCGTAGATGTCAATGTCCTTGTCGGAGATGTACGACTTTGCATAGTAAAAAAATTGTGCATCATCGCGGTACTTGTTGTAAAAGCTGTCGTTATACGGCTCCCAGATAACGTCTGCCGATGCCGTGACAGTTGATGCGATAAGTATCGAAGCTGCAAACAGCCCCGCAAATATTTTCTTTTTCATATAAATATATCCCCCTATATTAATATTATGTTAAGTATCATTCCTACCGTGAATGAAAAGCAGTTTGCGGATAATGACAGGATAAACGGCTTATCTATCTTATCTCCGAAATGCTTGTAGACCTGCCATTCTGCGATAACTGCGGCTGCTTCAAGCGGCAGCTTTATCCATATCCCGAAAATGTTAAATATACCCGAAGCTATGTAATATACAGCATTTACTGCGGGATTTGTTAATAAATTGGCAACAACAGTCAGCATCATATCCCTGCCATTCAGACGGAATATTTTTGCGATCATAAGCTCAAGCAGGACAGTCAGAACAAATGAGATCCCCATTGATATTGCTATTTCCGTAACTTATCTCCCCCATCGGATATTCTGAGTGCAATAACCAGCAGCACCGCCGAAACGACCGAAAGTGCCGCAAGCACGCCATAAGCAAGCGAAAATCCGCTTTTTTCCGCAAAGCACGGGATAAATCCGCAGAAAAGACCGAATGTCATAAGCCCGAATGAAAAGCCTTTGCAGCCATTGAACAGATCAGCTGCCCTCCTGAGCGTCACAGGCATGGTCATGTTGAAAAGCAGGATCCCGGCTGCACCGCAGATGATATTGTCCGAAAAAACGAACAGAATCGCTGCCGCACAAAGCGATGCCGCCGATGCTTTCTCTGCTCCGAACCTGTCGGAAGCAAATCCGCCCAGACATTTTCCGCCCGCCGCACAGAAAGCCGCAATAAGTGCGCCCGTTCCGACCTTCCAAGGAAACGACATTCCGAAGCCGGTAAGACTTCTTAGCAGCACGACAATGAAAATCAAAGCCGCCGCACTTTTTTCGGGAACGGAAAACTTCGCATTTTCCGATACCATCGTGCCGAACAGCTTCTTTCTCACAAGCACGATGACAACACCGAGTGCCGCAAGAACGGATATTATGGCAAGGGCGATGTTCATGCCCGATTTTGCACACATTATGCCGAAAAACAAACCTATCGCACCCGATGAAACGAAAACTCCCGAATATGACGACTTTTGCGAATAATTCAGCACATCTATACCGCCGCCGAGATGAAATGCCGCATTTCCGATACCGCAGATCACAGCCGCTGCCATCGGAATTCCGCTGAAAAAGTACGCCGATGCCGTGACAATGCAGCCGAGAGCCGCACCGACAGCGTTTCTGTTCGCCGCATCAAAAACTATCCCCAGCGGCATCTGCATCGCAAATGCAAAGAAATTGTACACAAGCATCAGCAGCGCAGCGTCCGCAATATCCCGTGTTATCCCTATAACAAGGTATGCGCAGGCAAAATCCACAGCCATATGCGAAAACGTGTAAACAGCCAGCGATATTTTTTCTCTTTTCAGAGCTATCCCCCCTTATTTTATATACGATCCGATACGCTATTTTTTTGGCATCAAACACAATTTTACAATTTGTTAATTTTATTCTATCATAAAACTGTCATTATGTCAATCAATGACCGCATATTTACATGATTTTCGGAATATCGGGAAAAATTTTTTTATTAAAAAAATATGTGTTTATTTATGAGCGCATGTGTGCTATAATAATTCCGTGTGAAATATTTATGGGAATTATGGAAAGGAACGGTAACTTATGACCGGCATAGACTATATTCGGATTTTCATCGGAATGTTCGGCGGAATTGCTCTTTTTCTCTATGGAATGGCAATGCTCGGAAGCGGACTCGAAAAGCTTTCAAGCGGCAGAATGGAGAAGATACTCGAAAGCCTTACAAACAACATCTTCAAAAGCGTCCTTCTCGGCGCATTTGTTACCGCCGCAGTTCAAAGTTCGGGCGCAACTACTGTTATCGTTGTCGGACTTGTCAATGCAGGCATTCTTAAGCTTTCATCGGCTGTCGGCGTTATAATGGGTGCAAACATCGGTACTACCATCACGGGACAGATCCTTCGCCTCGGCGATCTCGAAAGCAGCGAAGGAGTAGGTTCTGCGCTCTCACTCCTCAGTCCGTCAACGCTTGCGCCGCTTATCTCAATCATCGGAATAATCATCTATATGATGTCCAAAAAAGACAGCGGAAAGACAGCAGGCGAGATCTTCCTCGGTGTCGGAATCCTGTTTACGGGAATGCTTTCCATGACGGATTCTGTTTCTCCGCTTTCCGAGCTTCCTGCATTCAGAGTGCTGTTCTCTTCCCTTTCCAATCCTATTCTCGGCGTTATCGTCGGTGCTGTCGTTACTGCGATCCTTCAGAGCTCCTCGGCTTCTGTCGGAATCCTTCAGGCTATCTCCACAACAGGCGTGCTAACGTTCTCCTCTGTTTTCCCGATAATCATGGGACAGAACATCGGAACCTGCGTTGTTCCGCTGATCTCATCTGTCGGAGCAAACAAGAATGCAAAAAGAGCAGCTATGGTGCATCTCTATTTCAATGTAGTCGGCACTGCCATATTCCTTATTGTTGTTTATACATTCCAGTATGCAGTAGGCTTTTCATTCTGGAACGATACGATCGACATGGGCGGAATTGCAAACTTCCATACCCTGTTCAATATTATTGTAACTGCCATATTTATCCCATTTCATAAGGTGCTTGAATTCCTTGCGTGCAAAACGATCAGGGACACGGAAACATCCGACGACGATATCACCGAGGCTTCCGGCACTCAGTTTCTTGATGAACGTCTGCTGAAATCTCCCTCCCTCGCTCTCCAGCAGGCTATGAAAACTGTCATCAGCATGGGTACAATGGCAAGACAGAACTATGTAAAAATGCGCACTCTTTTTAATGAGTATGACAAAAAAACCGTCGAAAACATATATGCACGCGAAGATATTATCGACGCTACCGAAGACAAGCTGAACGCTTATCTGGTCAAGCTGACCGACTGCGAGCTTACAGAATACGAGAGCCGAACCGTGACTGCGCTGCTTCACCTTCTTTCCGAATTTGAAAGGATCGGCGATTACTCGATAAATCTGGTCGAGAGCGCAGAAGAGCTGAATTCCAAGGGTCTGCGCTTCTCGCCTAAGGCTATGGCTGAATTCACAGTGATCGCAAACGCTGTCGAAGAGATAATCACCATGGCGATAGATGCTGCCGAAAAGAAGGACGCAACCGTTGCTATGCGCATAGAACCGCTTGAAGAGGTCATCGACTACCTGAATGAAACACTCAAAAACCGTCATATCGACCGTCTCAAAAACGGTATGTGCCAGGTCGATGCGGGAATTATCTTCCTCGATATGCTGATAAATCTCGAAAGGATCTCCGACCACTGTTCAAACTCCGCTGTTTATGTCCTCGGTCTCAGCACACGCAAGGACGGCATCAACAGGCACGAATATATCCAGGACGTTCATCAGGGCAACGATCAGGGATTTATGGACGCTTCCGCATTCTACAAGCAGAAATATGCTCTTGATTAAATCTCAGGCAAAAATATAAATAAACTGTTGACAACGCAGTTTAGACGTGCTATAATATGTGTATAAAGGAAAATTATATCAGGAGGTATGGCATATGGCAATTTCACCTATTAATTCAATGCTCAATTACAGCAGCATATATACGTCATCATCTCTTTCAGATATGACTTCGATCGCTAAGAGATACGAAGAATTCAAGGCAAACAGCTCCGATCTGAAGGCGCAGTATGCTAAACTTGCCAAATCCTGGAAAACTCGGGAGGCGGCTGCAAAGGTATCCAAGACCGATACAGCACTGAAATCTTCCGCTGACAGCCTGAAAACCGCAGCAGACAAGCTTTCATCAGCCGTAAAGGTCAATGAAGACGGTACATATTCCGTTGATTCGGATAAGCTGCTCGCTGCCGCAAAAGATTTTGTAAGCAGCTATAACAGCACAAAGGAAGCTGCTGCAAAGTCAGATAATGTGAATGTCCTCAAAAAAGCATCATTCATGGTAGGTTCCACTTCCGCAAATGAAAAGCTTCTTGAAAAGGTCGGAATTACCGTAAACAAGGACAATTCCCTTTCTCTTAATGAAGAAACTCTGAAAAACGCTGATGCAAGGTTTGTAAAATCGGTATTCGGCGGAGAAAACTCATATGCATCGAGGATCTCTCAGAAAGCATCGCAGTTCTCCACCCTCGCTGAAACACCGAAAAGCACTTACCAGACATACAGCGCATCCGGCATTGAAGAATGGATAGCTTCCTACACATCCGGCTCATCGCTTAATCTTCTTGTATAACAAAAAAATTACGTCCGCAGATAATTTCTGCGGACGTTTTTTTATTTATCGCTGTCAATATGTTCTTCAACATAGGATCTCAGGCGCAGGAACGTTTCCTCGCTGATAACATGCTCGACCTTGCAGGCATCCTCCTCGGCAGTGACCGGATTGACACCCAGGATATGTTCAAAAAACTTCTTTATCAGCCTGTGACGGTCGTAAACCTCATTTGCACGTTTTAATCCGGCTTTTGTCAGCTTGATCTGTCCGTCATGTTCAACTGTGATAAGTCCATTTGCTTTGAGAATTCCCATCGCACGGCTTACGCTTGGTTTTGAATAACCCAGCTCGGCAGCAATATCGACCGAACGGACATACTTAGTCTTTTCATCAAGGATAAGTATGGTCTCGAGGTAATCCTCGCCTGATTCGTAAATGTTATTTGTCATGTTGATTCTCCATTCCGCCGAAATGGCTTAATGATATTACGAAAATATCCTCTCCCAACAGCCGCATTATCCGCCTATGCTCTGAACAAAACGGTCAAACGCCGCCATTCCTTCGGGATCTCTCTTGTAAACACCTGCATCCTCAAGCACCTGCGAGAACACAAGTCCTACTTCCTTCTGAATGATCTCATTTACGTTATCCTTGTTGATGTCGGAATACTTAGGTCTGAACTCGTCCACCCAGTCTGCGTGCTTTGCGATATCTTCATCTGCACGGATATCTGCGCCTGAAACGATAGCGTCAGCAAGCTTTGCAAGCTCGTTTTTAAGTCTTGCGGGAAGAACCGCAAGTCCCATTACCTCGATAAGACCGATGTTTTCCTTCTTGATATGATGCAGCTTTGCATGCGGATGGAAAACTCCGAGAGGATGCTCCTCTGTCGTGATATTGTTCCTCAGAACAAGGTCAAGCTCATATTTTCCGCCGTTCATGCGTGCGATAGGTGTGATGGTGTTGTGCGGTTCGCCGTTTGTTTCAGCAAAAATGCCTGCCGCTTCATCGGAATATGCTCTCCATGCGGTGAGTATCTTGTCGCCCAGCTCAACAAGTCTGTCGGAGCTTTCGCTTGAAAGCCTGATAACGGACATAGGCCACTTTACACGTCCTACATCGACATCTTCATAACCCTTTACGGTATATCTGCGTTCAACGGGTGCTTTTGCCATTGCAAATGTGTAATGTCCGCCCTGGAAATGCTCATGTGCAAGTATAGAACCGCCTACGATAGGCAGATCTGCATTTGATCCGATAAAATAATGCGGGAAAAGCCTTACAAAATCGAACAGCTTTTTGAATGCCGCCTTGTCGATCTTCATGGGAACGTGCTTTTTATTGAGAAGGATACAATGCTCGTTGTAATAAACATACGGTGAATACTGCATAGCCCACGGTTCGCCGTTTATAGTTACGGGGATAACACGGTGGTTCTGCCTTGCAGGGTGATTTATGCGTCCGCTGTAACCGACATTTTCAGCGCAGAGAAGGCACTTCGGATAGCCTGTCTGCTTTGCATTCTTCGCAGCGGCGATAGCCTTCGGATCCTTTTCGGGCTTTGAAAGATTTATAGTGATATCCAGCTCGCCGTACTCGGTTTCCGACTTCCACTTCATATCCCTTGCTATGCGGTAGCGGCGGATATAGTCGCTGTCGCAGCTCATCTTATAGTAAAAATCAGTTGCTTCCTTGGGTGACTTCTCATAAAGCGAGAAAAATTTTGCAGATACCTCAGAGGGCTTTGACACCATCACGCTCATAAGCTCAGTATCGAAAAGATCACGGTAAACAACGCTGTTTTCGGGAACTATGCCCTTTTCGCACGCATAATCCAACAGATTTTTCAGGATATCCTCGAGATCGGATACCTCAGCATCTGCGCCTGTCGGCTCATAGCTTTCAAGCTTCAGCAGTTCAAGCAGTCTGTTGACAGTGTATATCCTGTCCTCCTCAGTGATAAGTCCCGTTTTTACGCCGTATGAAACAAGACGGTCGATATCAGTACAGATCATTTTTATAACCTCCGTTTATTCAATAGCCTTCAGAGAAGCAGCCATATCTATCTTTTTAAGTCTGAAATGCAGTATAACATTGACCGCAACAGCAAATACAGCCGTCATCAGAGCCGCATAAACAAAGCAGTATGCAGGTATATCGGGTGCGAACATTACTGCGTCAACCTCAGCGGTCGATATTACGAAATCCGAAAGGAATATGCCGAGGACAAGTCCCAGTACCGTTCCAAGCACCGCCGAAACGATGTTTTCCCTGTATATGTACGCCGAGACCTCACCATCAAAAAATCCCAGGACCTTGATGACCAAAGTTCTGGGATCTTTCGCAGCGCTACCAGGATTCGAACCTGGAAATGCTGGAATCAGAATCCAGTGCCTTACCATTTGGCGATAGCGCTATATACTATAATACTATTATTTAATTAAATAAAGCACGAGACGGGATTCGAACCCGCGACCCTCGCCTTGGCAAGGCGATACTCCACCACTGAGCCACTCGTGCATAAGGTATGTACCTTCAAAACCACACACAAACTATCTTTTTCTATTCCAATAACTCTCTAAGGTCAAGCTTTCGACCGATTAGTAACAGTCAACTCCACACATCGCTGTGCTTCCATCCCTGCCCTATCTACCTCATCGTCTCTAAGGGGTCTCTCACTCTTTCGAGTATGGATATCTCATCTTGAGGGGGGCTTCACGCTTAGATG
>USNJ01000070.1 GCA_900556055.1 uncultured Ruminococcus sp. | reverse complement strand
GACAACAAGATCAGCACCCGAGCATACGGCCTCGATCGCCATCATTCTTCCGACACCGCCGCAGCCTGCCTGAAGTACACGCCCCGAAAGATCGCCGCCGTTCTCGGTTACGGAACGCAGAAATCCTTTGCAGTCGGTGTTGAAGCCTATGGCTTTGCCGTTTTCGTTTTTCACGCAGTTTACCGAGCCGTATTTTGTGGCAGATTCATCAAGCTCAGTAAGATATGGGATTATCCCGATCTTATAAGGGATCGTGATGTTATATCCTCGTATATTGCGGAGCGTTTCATTGTAATATCCCGAAAGCTCTTCGTTCGGGATCTCGGAAAGAAAATATTCCGAGTTATCCGCCCTGCCCGAAAGCTCAAACAGCCGCTTATGTATGGGCGGGGACATCGTGTGTTTCAGCGGAAAGCCTAAAAGCGAGTATCTTTCCATAATTATCAGCCTTTCAGATAATATCCGTCGTTATACTCGGGGGTGACATCGTAAACGGAATTTCCGCGCACCTCCAGAATGTAGAACTTATTATCATAGTATTCCCCGTCAGGCTCAGTTGTCAGGTTTATGTTGATGATGCCGTTCTCCCTGAGTATTATTTCGGAAACGGTCATATTCTCCGACCTCGCCTTTTCAAGCACCTTATCCGCACCGTCATATTCAAGCAGCTTTTCCTCGGAAATATCGGTTCCTTTGTACATATAAAAGGTGTTTTCCTCGGGCGAATAGTAAAGCCAATATGGTTTCCATGTGTGCCCCGTGCCGTCCGAATTCATATCGTATGTGCTGTGGCAGGCAGTAAAATCGCCGTTTTTGTCAGGACGAAGCCCCTGTAAGGCAAAGCTGTCTATCGTGCATGGGGAAAGCCTGCTGTCGGATATTCTGTAATAAAATGAAATGCTGTCGGAAACAAACAATCCTTCAATTTTCAGAAATGCAAGATCGCCGGAAAAAACTATTTCAGGTTCACTGTATTCAAGAGGAACATAATTGCTTATAGGCGGAAGCATTTCAAGACTGAGATAATCGGCTGTGTTCATACACCATATATTAAATCCGCAAAGCGAATCGGGAGCGTCTATATATGCAATAAGCTCTTTAATGCCGTCCCCGTCAAAATCCCCGAAAAGCTTCGGGACTGCTTCGTGAAATTCATATCCGCCCGTATGTTCTTCCATAAATTCGATCAACGAGCGCACTTCGTCCGTCATTTCAAACTCATTCGCATCGCCGGCAGATGTTGATGTATATGTTTCGGATATTGCTTCAGTTGTTGCTTCCGTTTCGGGAGATGTCCCGCTTTCTTCCGTTATATCGGATATTTCGGGAGATGTTTCCGTTTCGGTGACGGTTGTTTCGTTGACGGTTGTTTCGCTGACAGATGCTGTCTCGGCTGATGTTTCCGCAGAGGGTGATGTTACAGCTATATCGTCTGGCTTTCCTGCCGAACAGCTGCACAGAAAAGCAGCTGCTGCGATAATAAGAAGTGGTCTTTTTGTCATTTTTATCAGTCCTTACTTAAATAATTCGAGGGCTTTCTCCAGTGATTTTGCGTTTTCGACATTTGCATATTCAACGTCCTTGAGCGTTTTTCTTACAAGACCTGTCAGCACCTTGTTGGGACCAAGCTCGATGAAATGGGTATATCCGTCAGCCTGCATAGCCGCAAGCTCGGAGGTGAAGCGGACGGGGGATACGATGTGCTTTGCAAGTCTGGCGGGCATATCTGTGAAATCGTCAAGCTTTCCGCCCGAAACGTTTGAGAAGAAGTCGCACTTGGGCGCTGCGAACGAAACGTTCTTTATTGCCTCTGCGAATTCATCTGCGGCAGGCTGCATAAGCTTTGAATGGAATGCTGCGGAAACGCCCAGCTTTACAGCCTTTGCGCCCATCTCGGCAAACTTTGCGGCAGCCTTTTCAGCTGCTGCCGTTTCTCCTGCGATAACGGTCTGGACGGTCGAATTGTAGTTTACGGGCACAACATATCCGTCAATGCCTGCGCATACCTCTTCGATCTCTTCGGCGGATTTTCCGATGATCGCATACATTGCGCCGTCGGTAGCTTCAGCAGCCTTCTGCATTGCCTCGGCTCTTGCTTTTATTACCTTGAATGCGTCCTCAGCGGAGAGCATCTCAGCGGCAGTCATTGCGGCATATTCGCCGAGTGAATGTCCAGCAGCACCCGAAAATGCAATGCCGTTTTCCTTCATTGCGCCGAGTGCGCAGAGAGATACAGCCATGATAGCGGGCTGGGAAACCTTGGTCTGAGCAAGCTCTGCATCTGTGCCCTCAAAGCTGATCTTTGCGAGATCATAGCCGAGGATATCGCTGCCTGCTTCGTATATGCGCATGAGCGAGGGATACTTATCGGTCAGTTCCTTTCCCATTCCGCTGTACTGGGAACCCTGTCCCGAAAATAAGAATACTGTTTTTGACATAAAATAACAATCCTTTCAAAAATCATGCCCGCAAATCAATTTTTTTGGATAAAATAATGAAATAGCATTGACAAAGCAGGCAAAAATATACTATAATAAAAAAGTACGGACTTGCTTTTCGCAGTATGTGCATCTGCTTCTAATGTTAAGATGTCTTTGCGGCATGGCTGTCCGCTGCAGTTAAGTATACCATATATCCGTCCGGATTTCAAGGATAATTTGCATATACTTTTCTGAATAACCGTTTGGAGGTATTGTTTTGTTCGGAATTAATATTATAGGCACAGGCAGCTACACGCCTAAGAAAAAGGTCGTAAATGAAGATTATACCGCATTTATCGAGACGAGCGATGAATGGATAAGGACAAGGACCGGTATGTCTGAACGTTATGTTTCGGACGGCGAGCCTACCTGGTATATGGGAAGCATGGCTGCAAAGCAGGCTGTGGAGGCTGCGGGCATAGACGTATCCGAGATAGGTCTTATCCTTGATACAAGTGTTTCTGCGGATTATTACACCCCGTCAATGGCATGCATGATACAGCGTGAGCTTAAAGCTGAGAATGCTATGGCTATCGACATAAACTGCGCATGCTCGGGATTTGTATATGCTGTCGATATGGCAAAAAGATACCTTCAGACCGATGATGATATAAAGTATGTACTTGTAGTATCAAACGAAAATCTTACAAAGATCACCGATTATACAGACCGTTCGTCCTGCGTTCTTTTCGCTGACGGCGCAGCAGCTGCCGTTATCGCAAGAGGAGGCGACAAGCTTTATTCAAGCTACTGCGGTTCCGACGGAAACGGCGCACAGTTCCTGTTTGCACGCTCCATACCGCCCGCAAATGCATTTATGACAGGCGAGGGACACGTTGATGACGGATTCCCCAAGACTGACAAGCATTATCTTGTTCAGGACGGAAAGGAAGTTTACAAGTTTGCCACAAAGGCTCTGCCTTATGCTATGAAAAGAGCTGCCGAGCGTATAGGCTTCGATCTTTCCGAGCTTGACTGGGTAGTTCCCCATCAGGCGAATATCCGCATCATCGAAACTGCTGCAAAGAACAGTGATCTTCCTATGGATAAATTCATCATAAATATAGATAAGCACGCAAACACATCAAGCGCAACTATCCCGATAGCATTTGACGAGGCTGTAAGAAACGGCATTGTCAAGAAGGGCGATAAGATCTGCTTTGTCGGATTCGGTGCAGGTCTTACATTCGGCGCAGTTATTTTTGAGTATTGATCGAAAGGATATAAAACTATGAAAACAAGAATCACAGATCTTCTCGGAATCGAATATCCGATCCTTCAGGGCGGTATGGCATGGATCGCCGAAAGCACACTTGCTTCTGCGGTATCCAATGCAGGCGGTCTTGGAATAATCGCAGGCGGATCTGCTCCCATCGACTACCTGAGAGATCAGATCAGAAAGACGAAATCAATGACTGACAAGCCTTTCGGCGTAAACATCATGCTTATGAGCCCCAACGCAGAGGAGCTTGCAAAGCTTGTCGTTGAGGAGAAAGTTCCCATTGTAACAACAGGTGCCGGAAATCCCGGAAAATATATGGAAGCATGGAAAGCCGCAGGCATCAAGGTAATTCCAGTAGTTCCTTCCGTTGCTCTTGCCAAGAGAATGGAGAGAGCAGGTGCTGACGCAGTTGTTGCAGAGGGTACGGAATCAGGCGGACATATCGGTCAGAACACGACCATGTGCCTTGTTCCGCAGGTAGTTGACGCAGTTGAGATACCCGTTATCGCAGCAGGCGGCATCGCTGACGGCAGAGGTGTTGCAGCAGCATTCATGCTTGGCGCAGAGGGCGTTCAGGTAGGAACACGCTTCCTTGCATGCACAGAATGCCAGATCCACGAAAATTACAAGAATGCAGTTATCGCAGCAAAGGATACGGACAATGCTGTCACAGGCTTCTATTCGGGAAGCCCCTGCCGCTGCATAAAGAGCAAATATACAAAGAAGCTTCAGGATATGGAGAAGAAGGCAGCTCCTCCCGAGGATTTCGAGGCACTTACAGTCGGCTCACTCAGAAAGGCTGTCGTTGACGGAAACACCGATGAAGGCTCAATGCTTTGCGGTCTTATCGCAGGCATGATAAACGACGTAAAGCCCGCTGCTGAGATAGTAAAGGAAATGATGGGGCAGGCTGAGAAGCTCCTTGGCGGAACCAATTATCATAATTGATCGGCGGTCACAGCTTTGGTAAGGATGTGCTCGGCTGACTGAGCTAAATCAGTATACACACACGAAAATAACAGAAAGGCGGCGGGATAATGCAGCTTGTGTATGAATACAGCTTCAGCGGAAATGCCCGCTGTCCCGATGTCAGACAATACAGGGGCAGGATAAAAGGCAGGATGAAGCGTTGCAGCGATACTATGTCGGAGTTCCTTGTGTATCCGATGATATCGATACTTGCGCTGACAGCAAGCTTTCCGTCACGCTTTCCGCTGATAATAACAGGCTCAATGCTGGCGGTCATGCTGCTGTTCATAAAAGCGGCAGTGAAGACGCATAATCTTGCGAGCCTTGTTATACTGAATCTTCTTGCGGCAATATCAATGCCCGCAGTATCGGCGTATACGGCGGTGCGCAGGCTGCAGAAATATAATCTGACAAAAATACTCCGAAGCATCGAAATATCCGTTGAGATACGCTCAAAACAATATGTTTTTTCGGCTGAAAAGTTTGCAAAGCATATAAAAAAGCGTTTCCAGAGGATAATTTATGATTCTCCCGATGACTATTACTCCCGGCTGCAGATAATATCGGTCTGAATTATCCTCATAAGCCGCCGCTTGGGGATAGATCAATTTATATTTTATATTTTCTGCGGCGGAGAAAGGCAGATTATTATGGCTAAAACAGCTCTTATCACAGGTTCATCAAGAGGTATAGGCGCAGCGATCGCACTGAGACTTGCAAAGGACGGCTACAACATCGCCCTCAACGACATCAGCGACGCTTCGTTTGAAAATAATTCTATCGTAGACGACTGCCGTGCATGCGGCGTTGAGGCTGAATATTTTATCGCAGACGTATCGAAATATGCTGACTGCGAGGCTATGGTCAAGGCGGTAAAGGCACGTTTCGGAACTATCGACGCACTCGTAAACAACGCAGGCATCACAAGAGACGGACTTCTCGCAAGAATGCCCGAGGAGCAGTATGATCTTGTTATCGCAGTAAATCAGAAGAGCGTATTCAACATGATAAAGCTTGTGGGCGGCGGTGTAATGCTCAGACAGAAGTCGGGAAGGATCGTCAATCTTGCTTCCGTTGCAGGCCTTTACGGCAATCCCGGACAGATCAACTACTCCGCTTCAAAGGCTGCTATTATCGGCATGACAAAGACTGCTGCCAAGGAGCTTGGTTCAAGAGGCATCACAGTCAATGCGGTAGCTCCCGGATTTATCCGTACACCTATGACGGATAAGCTCACAGATGAGCAGAAGGCTGCAATGATAAACCAGATCGCTATGAAGCGCTATGGCGAGGTTTCCGAGATCTCAGGCGTTGTTTCATTCCTTCTTTCGGACGACGCAAGCTATGTTACAGGTCAGACCATCGAGATCTCAGGCGGAATTATGATGTAAAGGAAAGGTTTTTATATAATGAAGAGAGTTGTAATAACCGGAATGGGTACGATCAATCCTCTTGGAAATAACGTTGCGGATTTCTGGGACGGAATTCAGGCAAATAAGCTTGGATTTAACTATGTTCATTTCCCCGAGGGCGACAGGATCGCTGTCAGGATCGCAGCGGAAGTCAAGGATTTCAATCCCGAGGATTATATCGACAAAAAAGAAGCAAAGCGCATGGACAGATTTACTCAGTTTGCCGTTGCTGCCGCTTCACAGGCTATGAAGGACGCAGGTACGGACTTCAAGGACGTTGATCCTTACAGAGCTGGCGTTATCATCGGCGCAGGCATCGGCGGTCTGGAGCTTACTCAGAAGGAACATCTGAAGTATCTCGAAAAAGGTCCCGACAAGATCTCTGTTTTTTATATCCCGATGATGATCGGCAATATGGCAGCAGGTCAGGTATCCATCAAGACGGGCTTCAAGGGCGCAAACTTCTGCACAACAACAGCTTGTTCTTCGGGCGCACATGCAATAGGCGAAGCATTCAGAAAGATCAAGGACGGATACCTTGATGTGTGCATGGCGGGCGGTACTGAGGCTTGTGTTACAGAATTCGCTCTCGGCGGATTCAACAATATGAAGGCACTCACACGTTCCGATGATCTCGAGCACTGCTCAACTCCTTTTGATCTCAACAGAAGCGGATTTGTTCTCGGCGAGGGAAGCGGCATGCTTATCCTTGAAGAGCTTGAGCACGCAAAGGCAAGAGGTGCAAAGATATACGCTGAGATCGCAGGATACGGCGCAACAGGCGATGCATATCACATGACATCTCCATCTCCCACAGGC
This sequence comes from uncultured Ruminococcus sp., assembly GCA_900556055.1. Classification (GTDB taxonomy): domain Bacteria; phylum Bacillota; class Clostridia; order Oscillospirales; family Ruminococcaceae; genus UMGS1889. The sequence continues at coordinate 2,731 of USNJ01000070.1, read as the reverse complement.
GATGCAGCTGCAAAGGGCATGGAATTTGCATATACCGAAGCAGGTCTGAAGGCTGATGAGATCGACTATATCAATGCCCACGGCACATCAACGGGACTTAATGATAAGTATGAAACAAATGCAATAAAGATCGCACTGGGCGAGGATAATGCGAGAAAGGTCGCTATAAACTCCACCAAGTCCATGACAGGACATCTGCTGGGTGCTGCGGGAGCAGTTGAGGCTATCGTTACCGCACTTTCCTGCAAGAACGATTTTGTTCACAAGACCTGCGGATTTGTTACTCCCGATCCCGAGTGCGACCTTGATTACTGCGTTGAAGGCAACAGAAACATGAAGGTCGATGCTGCGCTATCCAACAGTCTCGGCTTCGGCGGACACAACGCAACACTTTGCTTCAAAAAGTACAAGGACTGAGGAGGCAGCAAAATTGAGCGAAAGAATCTATAATCAGTTCGACCTTGAAACGATAGCTGCACTTGCTGACATCGTAAAGGAAAAGGATCTCGGCGAGATCACTATAATCGACGGCGGAAAGCAGATCACCGTAAAGGGAAAGAAATGCCCTCCGCCCCCTCCGATGAACATGGCAATGCCTCCCATGCAGCATGATATGATGCCCATTACAATGAATGCGGCTGCAAAGGAGAGCGCAGGTTCTCCCGATATACCTCATGCATCTGACGGAAATATCGTAAAATCGCCTATCGTAGGTACATTCTACGCATCTCCGTCGCCCGATAAGGCACCGTTCGTATCGGTAGGTTCAAGGGTGAAAAAGGGCGATATTATCATGATAATCGAGTCCATGAAGCTTATGAATGAGATACAGAGCCCGTATGACGGCACAGTTTCCGAGATACTCGTGAAAAACGGTGATTCCGTTGAATACGATCAGCCCGTTATGGTCATCAAGTAAGAGGAAAGGAATTTTTAGATATGCTGATGAATAAAGAACAGATAATGGAAATTATCCCGCACCGTGATCCCTTCCTGCTTATTGATACCATCGAGGAAATGGAGATCGGCAAAAAGGTTGTTGCAACAAAATATATGAGTCCCGATGAATTCTGGTTCAAGGGACATTTTCCCGATTATCCCGTAGTTCCGGGCGTTCTGATGCTTGAAATGTGCGCTCAGGCGGGTGCTGTTGCAATGCTTTCCATGCCCGAGAACAAGGGCAAGATCGGATTTTTCGGCGGCGTTAAGGAAGCCAAGTTCCGCAGACAGGTAGTTCCCGGTGATACACTGAGAATAGAGGTCGAGATCATCAAGATCAAGGGTCCTGTCGGCGTCGGAAAGGCTGTTGCAACAGTCAACGGTGAGAAGGCTGTTTCCGCAGAGATCTCGTTTGCTATAAAATAATTTGCGGGAGATAGGCTAATGTTCAAAAAAGTTTTGATCGCCAACAGAGGCGAAATTGCGGTCAGAGTCATAAGGGCGTGCCGTGAGCTTGGCATAAAGACGGTCGCTGTATATTCGACCGCTGACCGAAGCGCTCTCCATGCCCAGATCGCCGATGAAGCGGTCTGCATAGGCGGACCTGCCGCAAAGGACAGCTATCTGAACTACAAGGCGATAATCGCCGCATGCGAGATAACAGGCGCAAACGCAATACATCCGGGATTCGGCTTTCTTTCGGAAAATGCGACATTTGCCCGTGTATGCGAAAAGTGCGGCATAACATTTATCGGTCCGTCTCCCGATTCGATAGATATGCTGGGTGACAAAGCGGCGGCTAAGGCAGCTATGAAGGCTGCGGGAGTTCCCGTTATCCCCGGATCCGACGGTGCAGTTCCGTCTATCGAGGAGGCAGTGCGCCTTGCAAATGAGGAGATAGGCTATCCGCTGATGGTCAAGGCATCCGCAGGCGGCGGAGGACGCGGAATACGTCTGGTAGAACGCCCTGAGGATCTCGAAAGATCAATAATCGAAGCGAAGCAGGAGGCAAAGAATTTCTTCGGCGATGACAGCATCTACATGGAGAAATTCATTGTAGATCCCAAGCATATAGAGTTTCAGATACTTGCCGATAAGCACGGAAATGTCGTGCATCTCGGCGAACGTGACTGCTCGATGCAGAGGAGAAACCAGAAGGTCCTCGAGGAAACTCCGTCAACTGTCATGACCGATGATCTGCGCCGCAGAATGGGCGAGGCTGCCGTGAATGCCGCAAGGGTCTGCGGATATTACAATGCAGGCACGATAGAATTTCTGCTTGACAAGAGCGGCGAATTCTATTTCATGGAAATGAACACGAGAATTCAGGTCGAGCATCCGATAACGGAGCTTGTTACGGGAATTGACCTCGTGAAAATGCAGATAAAGATCGCTGACGGACAGGAGCTTCCCTTTACGCAGGACGACATCGTTATGCGCGGTCATGCGATAGAATGCCGCATCAATGCGGAAAATCCTTCGCAGAATTTCCGTCCGAGTCCCGGCGAGATAAAATCGCTCCATACACCCGGAGGTCCGGGAATACGCATAGACAGCTCCGCATATCAGGGCTATGTTATCACGCCTTATTATGACAGCATGATAGCAAAGCTTATCGCATATGCACCAACGCGTGAAGAAGCGATAATGAAGATGAAGTGGGCGCTTGCCGAATTTATCGTTGACGGCGTGGACACAAATATAGATTTTCAGCTTGAGCTTATCAGAGATCCCGTATTTGAAAAGGGAGATTATGACATCGGTTATCTGGGACGCAGAAAGTAACCCCAAA
>USNJ01000069.1 GCA_900556055.1 uncultured Ruminococcus sp. | reverse complement strand
CCTTGCGAGGGCGACCAGCCCTTGCCAAAGCCCAAGGGCTGGACCCCAACGCTTTTTAGTTTCTGGTGCGGGTCTGTTGGTACTGTGCCCCTGAACATAAAAAGCAAAAGGAGAACCGCAAAAGCAGTTCCCCCACAAAAATAAATCTTCAATCAATAAATAACTGCTCCGTATTTTTCCGCTATCTGCTCCAGCTTCTCACGCTCTACCGCACAGTTGCTGTCTATCATCGCTCTGCCCTGATACGCAAGCAGTGCCGCCCTGAGTGCCATCTCATTGTCCGACCTGAACATCACCGGCAGATTTGACATATGCTCATTCTCCGCAAAGCTGAATGCATCCTCAGCCGAGATTATCTCAACGGCAATGACATCATAATTCGTGTCCTCCAGCTCCAGAAGCTCGTCCGACATATCAAGATTGCACGTCAGCGGCGGACAGCTCTCTATGCAGTCAGGCGATAAAAAGAACAGCTGCCTGTTGTTTGCGAGGATAAGCTCGTCATCGTCCGTTCTCGTGCGCTCAAAGTGTATGTGCTTCGAGAACACTGCGTCCGCTGCCGCCTTTATGTAATCAGGGTCAGTTCCGCAGCAGCCGCCTATCAGGTCTGCGCCCATATCCGCAAGAGTTTCGCAGAATTCCGCAAACTCCTCCGCTCCGACCCCGTCCTTTCCGCCGTATTCACGCACTGCGGACGGCTTCACGATAAGCGGTATATCGGCATATTCCCTGAGTTCTTCGAGCATTTCCGCCGTTATATCCGACACGGGCGTACAGTTCAGTCCGAATGCGTCCGCACCCATCGCCTGCAATGTTATAAGGCACGACATGACCGACGTATCCGAAAAATTTGGCACTGTCAGCCCCTCATCGTCCGCTGTCACGGTTATCCAGACGGGCAGACCCGTTTTCTTTCCGCCGAGAAGAGCCGCCCTGCATTCCTCCATAGACGACATGGTTTCAGCGGCAAGCACGTCACAGCCAGCCTCGGCAAGTGCCTCCGCCCATTCGGTGTATATGTCGAGCATTTTCCAGAAGGTCAGCTCCTCATCTGCATTTTCAAAGCGGACGGGGGACATATCCCCGACCACGATAACATGTGCATTTTCAGCCTTTACAGCGTCCGCCGCAAGTGCAACGAGTGCCTTTATTGTTTCCTTGTATTTTTCCTCGGTATCGATGCCGTATTTCGCAAGATGCAGAGGATTTGCGGAAAATGTCGGCGCATACACCGCCCCTGCGCCGCTGCGGATATACCTGCGGTACAGCTCCGTGACCTCCTCTTTGTGGCTTAAGCACCACAGCTCCTGTGACTCTCCGTATTCATAGCCGAGCTTGTGAAACTCGGTCGCCGCCGCTCCGTCAAGGAGCATGGGTAATCGATAGGGAACTTCCATTTTCTCACCTTTCTTATTGATGCGCTATCCCGAAATAATCGAGGACAGCTTTCATATTATCCTGCATGAGCAGACAGGTATCACGCAGATACGCCTTGTCGCCGCCCGTCTGCCACTTATTAAGACCATTATAATAGTACGCCTTATATTCATCGGCAATAATAAACGGTGTCATGCCGTTTTTCAGGCATTCCTTGAACATCAGCAGCCTGCCCGTGCGCCCGTTTCCGTCATAGAACGGGTGTATCTTCTCAAACTGCGCATGAAACGCCAGAATATCATCAAAATCGGGATTTTTCCCGGAATATGCCGTGATGAGCCTGTGCATTTCGTCCGGAACATCGGCGGGCTTTGCCGTCTGCATATCGCCGACATAATTGGGATATTTTTTATAATCCCCGACAACAGCTTCCTCGGAATCCGCACTCAAAGTGCCTGTTTTAAGCGTTTTGTGGATATTTTTGATGTAATCCCCGCTGATATCGCACGCAAATGTGTCTATTATGAGGTCGAATGCACGGAAGTGGTTCACCGTTTCGATGATATCATCGACTCTTGCGGGTTCAATGCCGACCGTTTTCGTTTCAAAGATGTACCTTGTCTGTTCACGGCTGAGTCTGCTGCCCTCGATATGGTTGGAATTGTACGCAAAATCGACCTGCAGCTTGTTATATATGCCGCCCTTTATGCGGTGCTTTTTTTCATCTGCAAGGACCTCAGTCAGAATTCTCGGCATTTTTACCTCCGTTTACCCCACGCTAACAAAAACCTCAGTTTCCAGCAGACCGCCCGTCATCGTGTCGATGGCATAGCGGAAATGCAGCTCGCCGCCGTCCTCGTTCAGAGCGTTGTCTATCTCCGAGGTCGTGACGGATATGAAGATGCTGCCGAACGGCGTTGCGTACTGGCAGTGATGCGTTTTCGCTTTCTCAAGGACGATTTCCGACGGGGATTCGCCGTCCCTTGTGACCTTTGCTGTGCCGTTGCCGCTGCAAAGTATCGTTGAGCGGCCCTTCATGCCCGTTGCGATGGAATCGTCATAGGTTATGGCGATGCTCCCGTCGGGCAGGCACTCGTAATCGGCATCGGTCAGAAGCTCAAATTCCTCGGGATCGTCATTCAGGAGCTTCTGTATCGTCTTTATTTTAAGATTTACATTTCGTTTATTTTCGGACATTTTATACTCTCCGTTAAAGTGATGTAAGCTCGTCTATGCTTACCCTTTCCACATTTCCGCCGAACTGACCGCCGAGGAATGAATGAGCGTTTTCCGCAAACATTTCGGGGCTGTCGGACGAATAGTATTTTATCTCGCCCGCCTCTTCACGGTCTGCGAGGGATTCGCTTTCTGTCAGTGCCGCAAGAACGTGCTTTGCGGCTTCCTCGCCCGGTGAGATGAGCGTTACATCGCTGCCCATGTAATCTGCGATTATATCCTTTATTACGGGATAATGCGTGCAGCCCATGATGAGAACATCGACATTTTCGTCCTTTATAGGCTTCAGATACTGCTCGGCTGCGAGCCTTGTTATCTTGTTGTCACGCGCGGTAAATCCGCATTCAACGAGATGGACAAACAGCGGACAGGCATTCCCGATAACGGAAACATCGGGGTTTATCGCCCTTATCGCCCTGCCGTATGCGCCGCTTTTTATGGTAGCGGACGTGCCTATCACGCCGATCCTGCCCGTGCGTGTTGCAGTGCTTGCCGCCTGAGCTGCGGGGAGGACAACGCCTGTGAACGGTATATCGCCGCCGAAATGCGTATCCTGACCGACTGCGGAGCTGACTGTTCCGCAGGCTGCGATTATATACTTGACGTTATGCTGCTTGATGAATTTCACGTCCTGCTCGGCATATTTCAGTATTGTTTCTCTGCTGCGGGAGCCGTAGGGCAGTCTTGCAGTATCGCCGAAATACACGATGTTCTCGTGCGGAAGTATTCTGTTCAGTTCCTTGACGGCTGTAAGTCCGCCCAGTCCCGAATCAAAAACGCCGATGGGAGCATTATTCATAGGATACATCTGCCTTTTCAAGTGATAGCTTGACGAGTCTGTCAAGCAGCTCGGAATAGGAAATCCCGATATTCTCCATAAGCTTCGGATACATGCTGATAGCCGTGAAGCCGGGGAGTGTGTTTATCTCGTTTATGTAGACCTTGCCGCTGTCGGCATAGAAGAAATCGACTCTTGACAGACCGCTGCCGTTTACCGCTCCGAATGCCTTTACGGCTGTTTCCCTGATCTCCTTCGATACCTCGTCGGGGACATCTGCGGGGATTCCGAGAACGGTCGAGCCGAGGACATATTTTGCGTCATAATCGTAGAATTTGTCATCGGCGGGCATTATCTCGCCGACTGTCGATGCGAATGGATTGTCATTGCCCATAACGGCGCACTCTATCTCACGTCCCGTAATGGTTTCCTCCACGATGACCTTGGAATCATGCGCAAATGCGAGCTTTACGGCATCCTTCAGCGTTTCGGGATCCTCTGCACGGTTCACGCCGATGGACGATCCGCCGTTTGCGGGCTTTACGTAAACGGGGAAGCCGAGGTCGCTGCCGATATCGGAGCATATCTCATCGAGAGAGCCGAGGTCGGAGGAGCGGACGATCCTGTATTTTGCGGTGTTTATGCCTGCATTGTTCAGCACGATATGGGTGAATTCCTTATCCATGCATACAGCGGACGCAAGCACTCCGCAGCCTACATACGGTATCTGCGCCAGCTCAAGAAGTCCCTGAACTGTACCGTCCTCGCCGTTTTTGCCGTGAAGAACGGGGAAAACAGCGTCTATCTTTGTGAATGAGAAGCTGTCGTTTTCGATCTTCATGATGCCCTTGTACATCGGGTCGGGGAGGATAACCGCGGGAGTGCAGTCGGGGTTTGAGTCCCACTGACCGAGTGCGATATTCTTGACATCGCCCGGATAAAAGAGCCATCTTCCCTTTTTGGTTATTCCGACCGGCACGACCTCGTACTTATCCTTCGGGAGGTTCTGTATAACATTCGTTGCGGATTTGAGTGAGATCTCATGCTCGCTTGAAACGCCGCCGAAAAGCACGGCAACACGGATCTTTGACATACTTCATCAGTCCTTTTTATTATATTTACAAACAGCTTTATTCAATATTATAGCAGTAATAAATAAATTATACCACACTTTTTCGGATTTAGCAACAGTTAAATTAAAGTATATATTCATTTTGCGCATATGGTTGATTTTATGTTCCGAATATGTTAAAATATGAAAAACATTCTTTTTCGGAGGCATATTATGAAGCTGAAGCCATACTCCAGACGTGTATTTTATTATGAAACGGACAAGATGGGCATTGTTCACCATTCAAACTATATCCGCTGGTTCGAGGAAGCAAGAGTTGACCTGCTTGAACAGGCGGGACTGCCGTTTGAGGATATCGAGGCATCGGGGATCATGATACCGAATCTCAGCGTTGAATGCGAATACAGGCTGCCGTTCAGGTTCGGCGATGTTTTCACGGTAAAGGCATATATCCCCGACTTCGGCGGCGCAAGATTTTCCGTTACATACGAGGTCTTTGGCAGTGACGGAAGGCTTCACTGCACGGGAAAGACCACTCACTGCTTTGTCGATACGGATATGCGTCCTGCGAGGATAAAAAAGACTCACCCTCACGTTTACGGGGTCTATGACGGGCTTTATAAGAGCGGAAAGGAGCTTTACGATGAATAAAAGACTTATTGCGCTGTGCATTTTTTCGGTCATGCTGACTGCCTGCTCTTCGGGAAATGCGCAGCCTGCGGACACGGAAATATCGGCGGATAATATCACTGTGAGCGAAGCTGAGATATCTTCGGAAAATGTGACCGGTAGCGAAACGGAATCGTCGGAAAATGTGACCGAGGGCGAAACGGAGAGCGTTCCCGAAGCATCGGCGGAGCCGGACACGGAGGCTGCGGAAACCGAAGAGCCGGAAACGGGATCAATTTCGCAGGAGAAGGCTTTTGACAACTATCGTGACGCATACATGGCAAAGCTTGCGGAAATAGCGGAGGACGAAAATTCGAGCGTCCCTGCGTTCGACCTTATGGATATGGACGGCGACGGTGTTCCCGAGCTTTTTGCGTCATATGCCGATTTCCATGCGGCGGGAGCGTTCATATTCACCTATAAGGACGGGGAACTGCTGCCCGTAGTCTGCACGGAAACACCGTCGGGAGAGCAGAGCTTTTTCGGCTCATACGGTCAGGTGTGCGCAAGCAGTGACGGATATGTAAGGAGCAGCTATTTCGGCATGGGTGTCGCGCTTGACAGCTTTTATGGATTTGACGGGAAAACGCTTACGCTTATCGCATCGACCGAACATTGGAGCGGGTATATCTATGATGGGGACGGTTCGTTTGTTCCCGATAAATATTACATGATAAACGGCAGGGACGTGTCGGCTGAGGAATACAATGCTGTTTTCGATGAAAATTATGCGCATGACTGGAAAGAGCTGGGGCGCGGGCATTTCATTGACGAAACGGCGGATAAGATAATATACGGAGAGTAATGATATACGGTCGGTATATTCGGGGCGGCATTATATCCCGACAGCCGACCGCACTTTCGGGGCGGGGCACCTCGGTATCGGCGGAAAACCTTGTCACGTATCAAAACAAAGCACGCTGATACGTACTTTTTGGCATATCACGCAAAAGTGAAATATCCAAAAAGAAAAAAATGCTTGACAAATCGGCGGCGGTATAGTATAATAGTATCTGCTGCTGCGGGGCGTAACTCAGTTTGGTAGAGTGCTTGGTTTGGGACCAAGATGCCGCAGGTTCAAGTCCTGTCGCCCCGACCACAGCTTTTCCCTCCGGATACAGGGTGGTGCTGATTGCGAATTATCGGCACCGAGCCGCTTCCGAAGGGAATTTTGTTTTTTCGGAGGAATTATGTTTTTCTTGGGATATTCAATCGGTGAATATCCTGTTTTCTTTTGGATATAATACTTTTGCTGATATTTTGCACATTGCAGAGGATATTTATCCGCATGATATTATGCAAACCGACAAAGATAAGAAAATTTCAGAAAACCTATTGACAACCATGCGCAGAAAGTGTATAATTAAAAAGCTTTCTGACGGGAGCAGGGATACAAAATCAAATGGCTTTGAAAAAAATCAAAAAAATTTGAAAAAAGTACTTGACAAACGTCAGAACATGTGATATAATAACAAAGTCGCATGACAAACAACATCACATTTAAGCTGGTGTAGCTCAGTTGGTAGAGCAGCTGATTTGTAATCAGCAGGTCGGGGGTTCGAGTCCGTCCACCAGCTCCATTTTCGGCTTTTCTATAAAAGCCGTTTTTATATCGCCTGTCGTATTCGGCAGCGACTTCAGGGAGGAGTTCCCGAGTGGCCAAAGGGGGCAGACTGTAAATCTGTTGCTTTTCAGCTTCGATGGTCCGAATCCATCCTCCTCCACCAGATTACGTCCTGCTTATTTTAAGCGGGACGTATTTTTTTACCGACGCTGACAAACTGTCCTTGCATTTATGCAGGGCTTTTTTACGTTATGGGCATTTTGTCAGGTTCAATATTTTTTTGCGGCATTGTTAAACAATATAATGAAAAACATACAATAAGCCGCCGTTTATTATAATTTAAAGGGAAAAAAACAAGGAAATATAAAAGGAAAGAAAGCGGAGGAACCAAATATGGTTAGAGAAGATCTGAGAAATATCGCTATCATCGCTCACGTTGACCACGGCAAAACTACTCTCGTTGATGAAATGCTGAAGCAGGGCGGCGCTTTCCGTGACAATCAGGTTGTCGCTGAAAGAGTCATGGACTCAAACGCTATCGAGCGTGAAAGAGGTATCACTATCCTCGCAAAGAACACTTCCGTATGCTACAAGGACGTTAAGATCAACATCATCGACACCCCGGGTCATGCCGATTTCGGCGGCGAGGTCGAGCGTGTCCTCAAAATGGTTGACGGCGTTATCCTTCTCGTTGACGCAGCAGAGGGCTGCATGCCTCAGACAAGATTCGTTCTCTCCAAGGCTCTTGAGCTTGGTCTGAAGGTCATCGTTGTTGTAAACAAGATCGACCGTCCCGATGCACGTCTTGATGAGATCGGCGATGAGGTTCTCGAGCTTCTCCTTGACCTCGACGCTTCCGATGAGCAGCTTGAAAGCCCTATCCTCTACTGCTCAGGCCGTCAGGGTACTGCTACCGAGGATTACAATGTCCCCGGAGAGAACCTTGTTCCTCTGTTTGAAACTATCCTCAGCTATATCCCCGCTCCCGAGGGCGATCCCGACGGTCCTATGCAGATGCTCATCTCCTCTATCGACTATAACGATTATGTCGGCAGAATAGGCATCGGACGCATCGAGAGAGGTCACATCAGAGTCGGCGAAACCGTTATCGTCGGCGATTACCATGAAAATAAGAAGCCTTACAACAGCAAGGTCGTTACTATATATCAGATACAGGGACTTAACCGTGTCCCCGTTGATGAGGCAAATGTCGGCGATATCGTGTGGATATCCGGTATCGAAAATATCACGATCGGCGATACTATCTGCGATGCTTCGCAGTATGAGCCTATCCCCTTCGTTAAGATCTCCGAGCCTACCGTTGAGATGACATTCTCCGTCAACGACAGCCCGTTCGCAGGACGTGAGGGCAAGTTCGTTACATCAAGACAGCTGAGAGAAAGACTCTTCCGTGAAACTCTCAGGGACGTTTCCCTCCGTGTCAATGAAACCGAGAATACAGACAGCTTCCGTGTTGCGGGACGCGGCGAGATGCACCTTTCTATCCTTATCGAAAATATGAGACGTGAGGGCTATGAGCTTTCCGTTTCCACTCCCAAGGTACTGATGCACGAGATCGACGGCGTTATGTGCGAGCCTATGGAGCGCCTTGTTATCGACGTTCCCGAGGACTGCGTAGGTTCAGTTATGGAGAAGATGGGTACAAGAAAGGCTGAAATGACCACTATGCACCCGCAGGGTTCAAGAATGAGACTGGAATTCATCATTCCGTCAAGAGGTCTGTTCGGATACAAGAGCGAATTCCTCACCGATACAAGGGGCGAGGGCGTAATGAGCAGCATCTTCGAGAATTATCAGCCGTATAAGGGCGAGATCCCCAGAAGAAACACGGGTTCGCTCATCTCCTTCGAAACAGGCGAGGCTGTAACTTACGGTCTGTACAATGCGCAGGAGAGAGGAAGCCTCTTCATCGGCGCAGGCACACCCGTTTACGAGGGAATGATCGTCGGCGCATCGCCTAAGGTCGAAGATCTCGTTGTCAATGTCTGCAAGAAGAAGCACCTGACAAACACACGTGCAAGCGGCTCGGACGATGCACTCAGACTTGTTCCGCCGAGAAGGCTCAGCCTGGAGGACAGCCTTGAATTTATCGCTGATGATGAGCTTCTCGAAGTAACACCGAAGAACATCAGAATAAGAAAGAGGATCCTCGACAACAGCCTGAGAGCAAAGGCTACCGCAAAGCTGAAGCAGCAGTAAATCAAAATAACGAATCGTTCAGCGGTCATCAAGACCATAATAAATGTGCAGGGGATAATTTATCTTCTGCACATTTTCGGATATATTACCAGAAAATCAAAGGAGAATTTCCGTGATAATAAGAAGTTCAGCCGTCAACTCGGGGAAAATTTACAGCAGCGATCTTATAAGCGCCGCCGCAGATCAGTTAAGTCTCGATTACAACTGCTGTTCGGAGGATTTTTTCCGCAGGACGAACAAGACCGTGCTTTCAAAATTCTGCTACGGACGGAGAAATTTCCGTTCCGAGCCTGAATTTTTCAAGGCGGCGACATTCGGGAACTGCGTTGTTGCGTCCGTTTCGCCGGAGATGTTTGATTTCACGGAGGATCTGCTGAACTGCGGCGAGGGCATACGCCTGTTTGACGGCAAGGGGATAAGCGAGATCAACCGTGAGCTTGCGGGCTACGGCTACACGCTTGGAATGTTTGCGCAGCATTATCTGCCGAAAACGCCGTACAACTACATAAACCGCACGGGATATCCGCTGAGATTTTACGAAGGCGGGGATATAGCGGAGCTTTATAAATACACGGACTTTCAGAATGCACTGCTTTATGACTGCATGGGCAAGAGGCGTGACGTGCTTGCGGTCTGTGCTATGAACGGGAACACTGTCATGGGCATGGCGGGGGCGAGCAATGACAGCGACAAATTCTGGCAGATAGGTGTAGATGTCA
>USNJ01000068.1 GCA_900556055.1 uncultured Ruminococcus sp. | reverse complement strand
GGCAATGGCGGTAAGCACGATGCCGCCGTATCTGATAATGGGAATAAAGCGCGGCTTTTCATGTACTGTGACATATTTTTCCGATATATCCACGGAATTCACGGCTGAATTTCTTTCTCTTTCTTCACGCATTAGCTGCGCTGTTCTGCTCTTGAAGCTTTCGGAGATCTTTATGCTGTTTACAGCCTGCTGATAGTCATGTTTATTCATCATCAAAATCTCCTTTCAGCTTTTTTTTGAGAAGCTCTCTGCCCCTTGCCAGCCATGTGCCGACGGTCGCAGGCTTTTTCTTTATTATAGCGGCAATCTCGTTTATGGTATAGCCGTCGTAATAGTGAAGATGTATCGCAGTACGGTATTTTTCGGGCAGCGAAAGCACCGCTTCAAGAAGTTCGCTCTGCTCATCCGAGCAGGTTTCGGTGATATCATTTTCCTCCAGCGGGACAGTTCTCTGCACCCAGCCTGATTTAAGATGGTTCTTAGATTTATTTATAGCCGTTCGGATAAGCCATGCTTTCTCATGTTCCGGCGATTCAAACGGCGTTTTCTGTTTTAAGAGCGCAACAAACACATCCTGCGCAATGTCCTCAGCATCGCAGATGTTTTTCACATATGTATAGCTCAGCTTTATGAGTGTTTGTGAATACAGATCCAGAATGTTGTTTATGTATTCGTCGGTACCGAATTCATACAAGGAGAGATCACCCCATTTTCTGTATGTAATACATTTCAGATGTACTGTTTTTTTCATTCCTGGATAATTTTCGGCATTTTTAACTGTTTTATATGCAAATATCGGGAGATTGTCGGCTTATGTAACAAAAAAACAGCCCGCATTTGAATAAAGCGGGCTGTTACATGTTCTGTTCAGTCAGCGGACTTACCCTTGCAGAAGCTGTCGATATATCTGTCGATACATCTTTCGATTATGTCGATAGCATCTTCGCGTCCCTTTACCTCGTCGATGATCGTGCCCTTATTCTCAAGCTGCTTATAAACAGTGAAGAAGTGAGACATTTCATCGAAAATATGCTGCGGGAGTTGGCTGATATCGGTATACGAATTATAAGTAGGATCGTTGAACGGGATAGCGATGATCTTGTCATCGGGCGCACCGTTGTCGATCATGGAGATTACTCCGATGGGGTAGCATTTTACCAGAGCAAGTGACTGGATAGTTTCCGAACAAAGCACCAGAACATCGAGCGGGTCTCCGTCCTCGGCATATGTTCTTGGGATAAAGCCGTAGTTTGCGGGATAGTGCGTTGAGGTGTAAAGCACTCTGTCAAGCAGCAGAAAGCCGGTTTTTTTGTCAAGCTCATACATCATTTTGCTGCCCTTGCCGATCTCGATAACGGCGTAGAAGTTTTCCTTTGTGATCCTGTTCGGCGAAATATCATGCCAAATGTTCATTGAATTTTACCCCTTTCAGTTTTTCGGACGGTTTTCTTCCGTTTCCTTTACGATATATTTCGGTCTGTGCTTGACTTCCATATAGGTTTTAGAGAGATAGAGTCCGTTTATTCCCGTGCAGATCATTGTTATGCCGCTCATAAGCATGATAAGGCAGACTATGTTTGCAAATCTTGCCATGCTTATATCCGAAGCGAAGAACTGCACCAGTGTTACGATAAATATTATCACTGCGATAATGCAGGAAAGTATGCCCAGAAATATAGGCAGGGCGAGGGGAGCGGTAGAGAATGCCATGATGCCTTCCAGCGAATAAAGGAACAGCTTTTTGAAGTTCCATGTAGTTGTTCCTGCGGCACGCTCGGTATTTTCAATTTCTATGAATTTGGTATTGAAGCCTACCCAGCTGAAAATTCCCTTTGAAAAGCGGTGATATTCGCTCATAGAGATGATAGCATCGACCATCTGCCTTGTCATGAAGCGGAAATCCTGTGCGCCGTTCACGATCTGCGTCTGCGAGATCTTGTTTATGATCCTGTAGAACTGACCTGCAAAGAAGGAGAGCAGCTTTGGCTCGCCTTTTCGGGATATTCTGCGTGTTGCGGCGCAGTCATATTCGCCTGAACTAACGTATTCATACATCTGAGGGATAAGCTTCGGCGGGTGCTGGAGATCGGCATCGAGCAGAACGACATAATCGCCCTTTGTATGCTCAAGTCCTGCGATCATTGCGGCTTCCTTGCCGAAATTGCGTGAGAAGGAAACATATCTGACGCGGCTGTCCTTCTCTGCGAGTTCACGCAGGAGGATAAGCGTTTTATCTCTCGAACCGTCGTTTACGAAAACAAACTCAAATTCCACGTCGTTTTCGGCTTTCATGGAGTCGGAAACACGTATTATCTCATCATAAAAAAGCGGCAGTGATTCTTCTTCGTTATAGCAGGGGACAACAACTGAAATAAGCTCCATTTTATCAATACTTTCCTTTTATTCAACAGTTACCGATTTAGCAAGATTTCTCGGCTTATCTACATCATTGCCTTTGAGGTCGGCAGTATAATATGCGATAAGCTGGAGGGGAATGATGGCTGTCATCGGCATAAGCAGTCCGTCGGTATCGGGGACTGTTATAGTCAGGTCGGACACGTCTTCTGAGGGGACGCGGCTTTCCCTTGTTATCATTATAGTGTAAGCACCTCTTGTCTTGACTTCCTTTACGTTGCTTACGGTCTTGTCATAGATATCTTCCTGAGTTGCGACAGCGATAACGGGCATTCCTTCTGTTACGAGGGAGATCGTTCCGTGCTTGAGTTCGCCTGCTGCATATGATTCGGAATGGATATACGAGATCTCCTTGAGCTTCAGCGAGCCTTCCATTGAAAGCGCATAGTCAAGACCTCTGCCTATATAGAGCAGATTTTCCGCAGCAATGAGCTTAGATGCAACATACTGCGATTTTTCGGGGTTTTCGAGTATTTTTTCTATTATCGAGGGGACATCTTCGAGAAGCTTAACATAATTTCTGCATTCTTCTTCGGATATCGCACCTCTTGCATATGAAAGCTCAAATGCGAAAAGATAGAACACAGCCAGCTGAACCATATACGCCTTTGTTGATGCAACGGAGATCTCAGGTCCTGCGTGGGTATAGAGGACCATATCCGCTTCACGCGCGATGGACGAACCCTTTGCATTTACGATGGCAAGGGTATCTGCGCCAAGACGCTTTGAAAGTCTCAGTGCTTCGAGAGTATCGGCTGTTTTGCCTGACTGTGAAACGAGGATAACTAGGTCATCCTTTGAAACTATCGGGTTTCTGTATCTGAATTCGGAAGCGACATCCACCGTAACGGGGATCCTTCCTATCTTTTCGATAACGTATTTTCCGACAAGACCTGCGTGCATGGCAGTTCCGCAGGCAACGACGAAAATATTCTTATACTTTCTGAGGCGATCCTCGGTCATTCCGCATTCTTCGAGAGTCGGCATTCCGTCGGCAATTCTCGGGAGAATAGTTCTCTTTACTGCATCTGGCTGCTCGTGTATCTCTTTGAGCATGAAGTGCTTGTAACCGCCCTTTTCAGCGGCATTTATATCCCAGTCTGCGGTAAGCAATTCCTTTTCAACCGGGTTTTTGTGGATATCCGCAAAGGAGATCCCGTCCTCGGAGAGAGTTGCTATCTCGTCATGTTCAAGAAGATAGTAATTTCTTGTATGGTCAAGGATAGCGGTTACGTCGGAAGCGATATAGTATTCGTTTTCACCCTTGCCGACGATCAGCGGACTGTCCTTGCGTATTGCATATACGGTGTTTTTATGATCTTTGAATATGATACCGAGCGCATAGGAGCCTTCGATCTCGCCTACAGTTTTGATGATCGCATCTATCGGATCATCTTTATAATAGTAATCCAGCAGCTTTGCGACTGTTTCGGTGTCTGTTTCGCTCTCAAAGGTATAGCCCTGAGAGATGAGAAAATCCTTGATCTTACGGTAATTTTCGATAATGCCGTTATGGACGATGGATATGCGGCTGTTTCCGATAGGGTGCGAGTTTATATCGGAGGGTTCGCCGTGAGTAGCCCATCTTGTATGACCTATTCCTGCGGTTGCTGAAAGGGGCATTTCCTCGTCAAGCTTTTTTTGCAGTCCGTCGTCAATTTTTCCCTTGGCTTTTATGGTCTTCAGGGAATCGTCCTCGAAAAGCGCAATTCCTGCCGAGTCATAGCCGCGGTATTCAAGTCGTCTTAATGCATTGACGAGAATATCCGCACACGGCCTTTTTCCCACAAATCCTACAATTCCGCACATAGCGTAAACCTCCGAATTATCATAGATTGATTAAGCGGTCACTTTGTACCGTACATTCTGTCGCCTGCGTCGCCGAGACCCGGTACGATATAGCTCTGCTCGTTGAGTCCGTCATCGACAGCGCCGCAGTAGATCTCGATCTCGGGATGAGCCTTATGGAATGTCTCGATTCCCTCGGGAGATGCGAGTATGCACATGAACTTGATGTTCTTTACGCCGTTTGCCTTCAGGATATCGGCAGCCTTTACAGCTGTGCCGCCTGTTGCGAGCATGATATCGGTGATGATGACATCTCTTTCGCTGATGTCAACGGGGAGCTTTGTGTAATATTCAACGGGAGAAAGCTTGTCGGGATCTCTGAACACGCCGATATGACCGATCTTAGCGGCAGGAACGAGCTGCATGATACCATCACACATACCAAGACCTGCTCTTAAAATAGGCACGAAAGCAAGCTTTTTGCCTGAGATGACCTTTGACTTTGCGATAGCGATAGGAGTCTGGATATCAACGGACTTCAGGGGGAGATCTCTTGTTGCTTCAAAGCAGATGAGCATAGATGTCTCGGAAACAAGCTCTCTGAATTCCTTTGTTCCTGTATTGATATCTCTCATAAGGGAAATTTTATGCTGCACGAGGGGGTGTTCGATAACATTTACTTTATCCATATTCATAATTCAATTGTCCTTTCAAAAAATTACTTTTCAATATCGGAGATCTGATCCACACGGCGCTGATGGCGGCCGCCTTCAAATTCTGTGTTCAGGAAAACGTCCGTGATCTCGCAAGCAAGTCCTGAGCCGATAACTCTGCCGCCCATGCAGAGGACATTTGCGTCGTTATGCAGTCTTGTATATTTTGCGCTGTACCAGTCACCGCAGAGTGCAGCACGGATACCCTTGATCTTGTTTGCTGCTATGGATATTCCTACACCTGTTCCGCAGATAAGGATAGCTTTTTCAGCTTCGCCGCTCATAAGGCGTGTGCAAACGTCCTTTGCAACGAGAGGATAGTCGCAGCTTTCGCCGTTCATACAGCCTGCTTCGATAAATTCAACGCCTGTTTCGGAGAGGTGAGCCATAACAGCCTTTTTCAGCTCATATCCCGCATGATCGCTTCCGATAATTATTTTCATCTGAAATTCTCCTGTTCCTCCGAAAAAGCGAAAAATCGTCCGCTTCATACGGATTACAAAATATTAATTATTATTATAGCACACATTTTCTCTTTATTCAAGATTTTTTTTATTACAATATGGTATCATGCGGCGGACGCATTATATCGCCGTGAGGACACACTTTGCTTTTTGAAGATATCATAAGCGTCAGCAGAGCTTTGTGACGGTCATGGCAAAAGAATTTGTTCCGCAGACGGGCAGATATCCCGAAAAAGTGAAATTATCCGAAAAAAATCAGAAATCGGGAGTAGTGAGCTTATGCTCCTTCAGATCCTTTTCGGCTTTTGTTATCTGGAGATAGAGCGGAAGAAGTTCATCGGGAGAGGTTGATTCATGATGCTGGGCGCAGAAGCAGATTGAAGGTGCAAGATTGCATGAAAGATAGGAAGGTGCGGAAAATGCGCTGTTTCCGAGCATTTCGCAGAGGGCTGCGGACGAATCTCCGACAGCTGTCAGGGGCTGATATGCGGCTGCTTTTTCGGCTGCTTCCTTTATGGTGATGACTGCATCGTCGGTAAGGCGGACGGGGAATTTTCTGTCCGAACAGTCGAAGAATGCACAGTAAACAAGGTCTGTTCTTGCTTTCATGACTGCGCAGACGTATCCGCCCGATGTGACGGAGGAAAATGCGAGTGCTTCAAGCACGGAAACGCCTGAGCATGGCTTATTGCCCAAACCGTAGCTTATTGCTTTTACGGCGGAGATGCCTATTCTCAGTCCCGTATATGATCCCGGACCTGCGGCGCAGGCGAAAGCGTCCATGTCGGCGAGGGTGAGGTTTGCATAGCTCAAAACCTGCTTTGCGAGGGGGAGAATGACCTGCGAATGTGTGAGCTTTGTTGCAAATGAAGTTTCGGCGAGAATGCGGTCATCTTCGCAGACTGCGGCTGATGCCCATGAGCCTGATGTGTCAATTCCCAGAATTTTCAAAGCGTTCGTCTCCTTTTACGGTTATTTTACGCATTTCATCGGAAATACGTTCGATATTTATATAAATAGTATTTTCGGGGAGATAATCCGAGATATTCTCCGACCATTCGGCGGCGATAACGCAGTCGCTGTCCATATAATCGAAAAATCCCGTTGATTCAAGCGACATTTCGTTCATTATCCTGTACATATCAAAGTGATAGAGTGTGAGCGGGTCGCCGCGGTACTCGTTGACGAGGGCAAAGGTCGGCGATGTTACGTTGTCGGGAAGTCCCATGCCGAGGGCAAGACCTCTTGTGAATGTCGTTTTTCCTGCGCCCAGTCCGCCCGTGTAGGCGATAACGTCCCCGCCTTTCAGAAGCCTGCCGATCTCTTCGGCAAATGCGATGGTTTCTTCGGGGGAATTTGTGATTTTTTCAAGCATAGCAAATATCTCCGTAAACACCGAACGGATATGACGGAAAAACCGCCATATCCGAGATGGTTCATATTATTCTTGTTCCGATATTGTCGATATGAAGCTCATGCACCTGCCATGTGCTGAGTCCCATTTTATCGAGAGCGAAACGCATTTTTCCGCAGAAGAAGCGGTTGTCGTTATCGACGATAGCCATGAGGGAAGGACCTGCGCCGCTTATATATGATGCATATGCGCCGAGAGAATAGGCGGTATCAAAAACGTCCCTTGCATGGGGGATAAGCTCCATTCTGTAAGGCTGATGGAGCTTGTCGTGTACGGCAGTCCTTAAATTCTCATACTTTCCCGTCAGCAGGGAAGCGGAGAACAGCGCCGCTCTTGACAGGTTATATACTGCGTCCTTATGGGATACTTCCTTAGGAAGGCAGGCTCTTGCCTTTTCTGTTTTCAGCTCAAAATCGGGGATCACAACGACGAATTTCAGGGTCGTGAAAACCTCCTGCTTTACCCAGTGGACATTTTTTCCGTCGAACACGGCTGTGACGATGCCGCCCAGCAGTGCGGGAGCGGTATTGTCGGGGTGTCCCTCGATCTGTGCGGAGAGGTTGACGAGGTCGTCAAGGGAGAGAGGCTCATTCATCAGCGTATTTGCGCCGACGAGTCCTGCGATTATGCAGGCGGACGAGCTTCCCAGACCTCTTGCCATCGGGATATTGTTCTCCTGACGGATCTTCAGACCTTTGAGCGGCTTTCCGCATATATCGAAAAGAGTCTTTGCCGATTCATAGACGAGATTTGTTTCATCCTCGGGGATAACTGTATCGTCAAGCGACTTTATATCCACCGTATCGCTTTCGTCTATCTCGACATAGTTATAGTAGCTTAGCGCAAGACCGAGGGCATCGAAGCCTGCACCGAGATTTGCACTTGTAGCGGGTATCTGTATTCTGTACATTTCGGGTACTTCACTTTCATCGGATATTGAGGATGCGGATCTTGCCGAGGACCTTTCCGGAGAGCTTTTCAAGTTTAGCGTCGAAGTCCTTTTCGGGCATTTCCTTTGTTACGAATGCAGCTTCATCTGCGGGCTGACCTTCTCTTGAAAGATATTCTACATCGCCGAAGATACCTGCGATCTGTACCTTATCGGCGTCTGTCATGCGGACATAGAATGCAACGCTGTCATTCTTGTAATCCTCGATGAAGTCAGCGTTGTCGCTGTCCTCCCATGTCTGTGATACGGAAGTTCCGGAAAGTCTTGCGCAGTCGATGATATCGCCTACAACGGCACTTGCTGTCGGGAGCTTTCCTGCGCCTCTGCCGTAGAACATTACCTCATCGAAGCCGTCGCCGTAAACTGTGATGCCGTTGAATACATCGCTGATGTTGGAAAGCTGCATATCATTGCAAACGAATGCTGGACGAACCATAGGAAGGATCTTTCCGTCTGCGCATTTCTTTACGCTGCCGATAAGCTTGACTTTTCCGCCCCAGTTCTCGGCATATTCAACATCTTCTCTTGTAATAGCTGTGATTCCCTCTGTGTGGATATAATCGGGATAAACGTGCTTGCCGTAAACGAGGGAGGAAAGAATGCAGATCTTGCGGCACGCATCAAGTCCTTCAACGTCTGCTGCGGGATTTCTCTCAGCGTATCCGAGCTTCTGAGCAAGTGCGAGAGCGTCATCGAAGGACATATTCTCGCTGAACATCTTTGTGAGGATAAAGTTTGTTGTTCCGTTCAGGATACCTGCGATGCCTGTGATCTCATTTCCTGCGAGGCACTGGTGAAGAGGTCTGATTATCGGGATAGCGCCGCCTGTGCTTGCTTCAAACATGAAGTTGCAGTTATGCTCCTTTGCGATCTTCAGAAGCTCAGCACCCTTCTGCGCAACCATTTCCTTATTGGAGGTTACGCAGGACTTGCCCTTTTCAAGAGCTGCCTTTACGAAATCATAAGCGGGATGAACGCCGCCCATTACCTCTGCAACTATCTTTACTTCATCGTCATTCAGGATATCGTCCATCTTCTTTGTGAACTTATTTGCGTAAGGGGAATCGGGGAAATCTCTGATGTCGAGGATATACTTGATATCAAGATCGCTGATGCCTGTGCGCTTTCTGATGGACTCAGCATTCTTATAAAAAAGCTCGACAGTACCCGAACCCACGACTCCGTAACCCAGAACTGCTATCTTAGACATAATAAAAAACCAACCTTTCAATACACGTTTATATTTTTCATTTTCTTTCTTTGCCTGTATTTATTCGCCAGAAAGTATCTTTATATCGACAACGCCGTTCAGCTCGGAAAGCACGGTCTTAACCTTGAAAGATTCCTCCGCACCGCCGACCAGCCTGACCGATATTGATACCGCCGCAACGCCGTCCACGGGGATACTCTGATTTACTGTCAGGATATTCGTGTTCATGCTGTGAAGTGCGGCAAGGACTCCCGAGAGGACTCCCGGTTCATCACGCAGCATCATATAAAGCGAAATTATTTTCTGCGTGAGCTTTTCTTCGTATGTGAAAACGCAGTCTCTGTATTTATAGAATGCGCTTCTTGATATCCCGACTCTTTTGCATGCTGCGGCAGAGCTTTTTTCATCGCCTGTTGCAAGCAGCTTCTTGACATCAAGCACCTTGCAGAATACATCGGGCAATACTTCGGAATTAACAACAATGAGCTTGGTGTCTGCGCTCATAAACAAAACCACTCCCTGATCATCGGTCGGAAAATGCTGTTTCCGTCCGTCTGCTGAAAACAGTTGTATCTCGAATAAATACAATTGTACCATCTCGGGAGACATTTGTCAAGCGGCGGTATTTTTCTTCCATAAAATCTCCCGTGATTTTGCACAAACACAAAAAGTCTCTGTACTGCGGACTTTTTCCGCTGTACAG
>USNJ01000067.1 GCA_900556055.1 uncultured Ruminococcus sp. | reverse complement strand
AAAGACGAGCGTAATTCCCAAGAAGCCGCCTGTGGTCGTTACTGGAGGCTTTGGCGGAGGCGGCAACGGCGGAGGATTCTCCGGTGGCGGTGGCTGGGGTGGAGGATTCTCCGGAGGCGGAGGCGGAGGCGGCAAATTCTGACGCTCTTACCAAAGAATAAATCACTAAAATAAAATACGAATAGATGACAAAAAAGAAAAGCAATATAATAAAGATAAAACTGAAAAACGGTTTGAGGTACATACTTCCCGTTTCAGATGATATATACGATGAAATCGAAAAAAATTTACATACCGAAAGGAAGTAGTAATATGAACATAATCGTTGATGCATTCGGCGGGGACAACGCTCCTCTCGAAGTTATAAAGGGTGCTGCGGAAGCAGTTGAAAAGCTTGATGTTGATATCACACTCACGGGAAATGAGAGCATAATCAAAAAGACGGCTGAGGAAAATAACATCAGCCTGAACAGGATCTCGATAATTCATACGGAGTCTGTCATTGATATTCACGAGGAGCCTACAGAGGTGATCAAGGGCAAGTCTGACTGCTCGATGGCTGTCGGTCTGAAGGCACTTGCCGAGGAAAAGGGCGATGCTTTTGTATCCGCAGGAAGCACGGGTGCGCTCGTTGTCGGCGCAACATTTATCGCAAAGCGCATTAAGGGCATAAAGAGGGCTGTTCTTGCGCCTATCCTCCCGACTGCAAAGGGACACGTTATGCTCGTTGACGGCGGAGCTAATGTTGACTGCCGTCCTGAGATGCTGCTCCAGTTCGGCATCATGGGCTCATGCTACATGGAGCGTGTTATGGGCATAAAGTCGCCTAAGGTCGGACTGCTGAATGTCGGTGCGGAGGACACAAAGGGCCGTGACATGGACATCGAGGCTTACAAGCTGCTCAAAAATTCGCCTGTTGATTTCTACGGAAATCTTGAAGCGAGAGAGCTGCCGTTCGGCGAATGTCAGGTAGCTGTTTCCGATGGTTTCACGGGAAATATCGCACTGAAGCTTTATGAGGGTATGGGTTCGTTCTTTGCGAAGGAGCTGAAAAATATGCTTTCGGGCGGTCTGGGAGGCAAGCTTGCGGCTCTGCTCATACTGCCGAAAATCAAGGAATTCAAGAAGAAGTTCGATTATAAAGAGGTCGGCGGTGCTGTTCTGATGGGTATTTCAAGACCTGTTATCAAGGCACACGGAAGCTCTGACGCAAAGGCATTCTACAATGCGATCCGTCAGGCTAAAAACTGTGTTGACGGCAAGGTGATCGAGGCTGTAACACAGTCTATCGAGAAGGTCAAGGCAGAAGCCGAAAACAAGTGACATGACCGAAAGGATTGAGAAATATGCAGTCTGAAAAAAGACCCGATTTTGAAGAATTTGAAAAAAAGATCGGCTATACGTTCAAGAACAAGGAGCTGCTTTTTGAAGCACTGTCACATTCATCATTTGCGAATGAAAACAAGCGTCAGAGACATTCAAACGAACGTCTTGAATTTCTCGGGGACAGTGTGCTGTCGATAGTTGTTTCACGCTATCTTTTTGACCATTTCAAACACCTGCCCGAGGGAGAGCTGACTAAGATCAGGGCATCGCTCGTGTGCGAAAGTGCGCTGTTTGAATTTTCGCATAAGATCGAGCTGGGCAAGTATATAATGCTCGGAAGAGGCGAGGAAAATTCAGGCGGAAGAGAGCGTCCGTCGATCGTTTCCGATGCGTTTGAGGCTGTCATTGCGGCAGTATATCTTGACGGAGGCATCGAAGCTGCAAAGAAGTATGTGCTTGGATTTATGCCCAAGGATATCGACAGCAAGAGAAGCAGCACTCTGCATGATTACAAGACTATCCTTCAGGAAATAGTTCAGAAAAATCCCGAAGAAAAGGTCGAATATGTGCTTAAAGAGCAGACAGGTCCCGATCATGACAAGGCGTTCGTTGTGCAGGTATTCCTGAACAGCAATGTCATCGGCGAGGGAAAGGGACACAGCAAAAAGCAGGCTGAACAGCAGGCTGCAAAGGAAGCACTGGAGCTTATGGGCTATGACACACAGTAATATCTCGATATTTGTTCCGCATATGGGCTGCCCGCATACCTGTTCATTCTGCAATCAGCGGACGATAAGCAGCACCGAAAGGCCGCCTTCTCCCGATGATGTCAGGAAGATCATCGGGACGCAGTTTGAACGCATTTCGGATATTTCACGCCGAAAGGAAACGGAAATTGCCTTTTTCGGCGGAAGCTTTACGGCGATAGATGAGGGATACCGCAGGCAGCTGCTTGAGGCGGCATTCCCGTTTACCGAAAAGGCACGGGCCGACGGTTTCCGCGGAATAAGGATCTCCACACGTCCCGACTGCATAAGCGATGAGATACTCGATGAGCTTGAGAGGTACGGCGTTACGTCGATAGAGCTGGGTGCGCAGTCGATGTCCGACAGAGTTCTGCAAATGAATGAGAGAGGACACACGGCAGATGATGTCCGCAGATCGTCCGAAATGATAAGGAGCCGTGGCTTTGAGCTTGGACTTCAGATGATGGTCGGTCTGTACGGCAGCATGCGTGAGGACGAATACAGGACAATGACCGAGATAATAAAAATATCCCCCGACACGGTGAGGATATATCCCGTTTCGGTGCTGCGGGGAACAAGGCTTGCGGAGCTTTACGAAAGCGGTGAATACAAGCTTTATTCTTTCGATGAATGCGTGAACATCTGCGCAATGATATACTGGGCTTTCAGGAGCGTTGATATCCGTGTGATACGAATGGGTCTGCATGCCGAGGACAGCGTGGGCGGCAGTGCCGTGGCGGGATTTTATCACCCTGCATTTGCCGAGATAGTCCGCTCAAAAATAGTCCGTGAAATTATCGAGAAATACTATGAGTCGGAATGCCGTATCGGAGATGCGCTGGAGGTATCTGCGAACAAATCGCTCATAGGTGCGGTATACGGTCACAAAAAATCAAACAGGCTATACTTTTCCAAGGTCGGAATGAACGTTAAAATTTCGGAGGACAACTCGCTTGCCCCCGATACTTTATCCATAAATAAGGAAGTGCGGAATGTATTTAAAATCACTTGAATTACAGGGCTTCAAATCCTTTCCGGACAAGATAAAGCTTGAATTCGGACGGGGCGTTACGGCTGTCGTCGGACCGAACGGAAGCGGCAAGAGCAACATCGGCGATGCTGTAAGATGGGTGCTCGGAGAACAGTCCTCGAAAACTCTCAGAGGAGCTAAGATGGAGGATGTTATCTTTGCGGGAACTCAGTTCAGAAAGCCCGTCGGATTTGCTGCCGTTACGCTCAATATCGTCAATGACAGGGGACTTCTTGCGATAGATGAGGAGGAAGTTTCCGTTACGAGAAAGCTTTACAGAAGCGGCGAAAGCGAATACATGATAAACGGCAGGCAGGTGCGTCTGAAGGACATTCTTGAGATGTTCATGGACACGGGTCTTGGCAGAGACGGCTATTCGATAATCGGTCAGGGACGTGTTGCGGAGATAGTTTCAGCAAAGTCCAACGAAAGACGTGAGATATTCGAGGAGGCAGCGGGCATATCGAAATTCAGATACCGCCGTGCCGAAGCGGAGCGCCGTCTTGCGGCAGCCGAGGACAATCTCGTAAGGCTCAGGGATATCCTTGCAGAGCTTGAGAGCCGTGTTGAGCCGCTGAGGATACAGTCCGAGAAGGCACAGAAATTCATCAAGCTTTCCAATGAAAGAAAGACGCTGGAAATTTCCGTATGGATGAAGCAGCTCGATGAGTATAAGGAAAAGCTTGATGAACTGAATGAAAAGCTGCTCATAAATAATGCGGGATATGATAATACATCCGCTGAACTTAATCGTCTGGAAAATGAGACAAATGAGCTGTTCCGCGGAAAGCAGGATGCGATCGTTAAGATAGATCAGCTGAGAGATCAGCTGAAGAATGCAGATGCGGCAAATGAGCAGCTGCGTTCGGATATAGCAGTTTTCAATAATGACATAACGCACTGCGAACAGGCTATCGAAGAATTGAAGGAACGCATAAAGAATTCCGAAGAATCGGGCCGTGAAACAGAGCGTAAGATACAGGAAAGGCTCGATGAGATAGACAGGATAAACGAAGAAGCGGCTGAATGCCGGAAGAAGGCAGATGATGCGGACAGAGAGTTCCGTGATTTGCTGAGTGAGCAGGAAAGCTTCTCCAAGGAATTTGCGGCTGCGGGCGAAGAGCTGAGCAGAATGTACATACGCCAGTCCGAACTCAAAGTTTCTCTCGATGCGGGAGATGCCGTTCTCGAAGACATCAGCGGCAGAATAAAGGCAGGCGTTGACAGCGATGAACAGCGCAGGATAGAGGCTGAAAGGCTGGCAGGCGAGCGTGCCGAGATAGAGGACGGTCTGAGAACGCTCGATGAAAAAAAGGCGGAGGAAAACAACCGTCTTTCGGGACTTGACAGGCTGTATGCGGGAAAGGCGGAAAAGTATTCTGCGGCAGAAAAGGAACTCCAGAATATCGGTTTTGCGCTGCGTGAAAAGTCGCAGAGAATATCACTTCTCGAAGATCTCGAAAACAGCATGTCAGGCTTCCAGCACAGTGTAAAGACGGTGCTTACGGCAGGTCAGAGCGGACGCATCGGCGGCATAAGGGGTTCTGTTTCGCAGCTTATCAGCACGGAGCCTGAGTACAGCCTTGCTATCGAAACTGCTCTCGGCGGCGCAATGCAGAATATTGTTGTGGATAATGAAGAAACTGCGAAGCGGTGCATCAGATTTTTGCAGGAAACAAAGGCGGGACGTGCTACTTTTCTCCCCATAACATCGGTAAGGGGAAACGGTCTGCGTGAAACAGGGTTGGAAAACTGCGACGGATTTATTGCGGTAGCGTCCGATCTTGCCGTATATGACGAAGAATACAAGGGTATTTTTACATCACTTCTCGGAAGGATAGTTATAGCTGAGGATATGGATCTTGCGACGCTCATAGGCAAGAAATACGGCTATCGCTTCAAAATAGTAACGCTTGACGGTCAGGTCATCAACGCAGGCGGTTCATTTACGGGAGGTTCGTCGAATAAGTCAAACGGAATGCTGTCCCGAAAGAATGAGATCGAAACGCTGAAAAATGAGGCGCACGGTCTTGCGGATAAGCAAAAGGAAGCTGCGTCCCGCGCGGAGAAGCTCAAAGCCGAGAGGGACAAGCTTGCGATAGATCTGGAAGCCGCAAAGGAAACGCTCCGAACTATCGAAAGCGACAAGGTGAAATTTGAAGCTGAGATACGCCGTATAGACGGATTGTCGGAGCAGAATGAGAGATCCGCAAAGCTTGCCGAAGAACAGCTGAACAGTCTGAAGGAAGCTCTGAAATCCAAGAAAAAGGAGCTTTCCGACAGTGCGGCAGAGCTTGACGAGCTGAAGGATAAGATAGATAAGGCGGAAGCGGAAGCGTCTGTCGGACGTGAAAGATCGGAAAAGCTCGGCAGCGAGCGTGACAGGATATCGGGGATCATATCCGATATGCAGCTCAGAAAAATGGGGCTTGAAAAGGACAGGGAAAATGCCGAGGCTGCTGTTGAAGAGCTGAAAAAAACAGCTGAGGAAAAGAGCGGAGATTCGGCAGGTCTGCTCCTGAGGATCAAGGAGCAGGAGGTCATAATAAAGGAAAAGCAGAAGGATATCGAAGACAGAAACCGCAGGCTTTCCGAGGCCTCCGATGATTCGGGACGTATCAATTCGCAGATAAGTGAATATACTCAGAAGCGTGACGATTTCGAGCGCAGGTCAAACGAGAACCGCATCAGGTCAAGC
The DNA here is from genome assembly GCA_900556055.1 of uncultured Ruminococcus sp. Classification (GTDB taxonomy): domain Bacteria; phylum Bacillota; class Clostridia; order Oscillospirales; family Ruminococcaceae; genus UMGS1889. The sequence goes on along the minus strand of USNJ01000067.1, from coordinate 3,954 downwards.
GAGCTGAACAGCACGAAGGAAAGCTACGGTACTGAGAAAACAAGGCTGGAGGAACGCATCAGATCGGTCAACGGAAGTGTTGACAAGATAGTTGCGGATATGCTTGAACAGTATAATATCTCACGTTCCGAGGCTGCACGGATAGCGTCGCCTGTCGAGGATATGCTTATTGCGCAGAGAGATCTCAATGAGCTGAAGCAGAAGATAAGAGGTCTCGGAAATGTCAATGTTGCGGCTATCGAGGAATACAAGGAAGTATCCGAAAGATATGAATTCATGTCGGGACAGCTGAAGGATGTCGAGGTATCCAAAAAGGAGATAGAACGGCTCATCGAGGAGCTTACGGAGAATATGAAAAAGCAGTTTTCCGAAAGCTTTGCCGCCATCAACGACAACTTCAAAAAGATATTTGTCGAGCTTTTCGGCGGCGGACGTGCGGAGCTTACGCTCACTGATCCCGAGGATGTTCTTGAATCGGGAATAGAGATAAACGTTGCACCTCCGGGAAAGGTAATAAAAAATCTGTCGCTGCTGTCAGGCGGCGAGCAGGCTTTTGTTGCGATAGCGATCTATTTCTCAATACTGAAGATAAAGCCTGCGCCGTTCTGTATACTTGATGAGATCGAGGCTGCTCTCGATGATGTCAATGTAACGAAATATGCGCAGTATCTGAGGCATTTTACCGATACGACACAGTTCATCGTCGTGACGCACAGACGCGGAACTATGGAGGAAGCGGATATACTTTACGGAGTTACGATGCAGGAAAAGGGCATTTCAAGGCTTCTCAGAATGGAGCAGCCGCCTGCTGACACCGACAGCGGCAATGTCGGATAACTCAGAAAGGAATGACTTTATATGGGTTTTTTTGATAAAATCAAAGAAGGTCTGAAAAAAACCAAGGATTCGCTGATGGGAAATATCGAGCGTTTGCTCAACTCATTCACGAAGATAGACGAGGAGTTTTTTGAGGAGCTTGAAGAAACGCTCATCATGTCTGACATCGGCGCAGAAACGTCCATGGCTGTCTGCGATGAACTGAGAAAAAGAGTCAGGGAAAAGGGCATCAAGGACGTTTCCGAGATAAAGAGTGAGCTGAAGGAGATCCTTATCGGAATGCTCGGCGAGGATAAAAAGCTTGATCTTTCCACAAAGCCGTCCGTTATACTTGTTATCGGCGTAAACGGTGCGGGAAAGACAACGACTATCGGAAAGCTTTCCGCAAATCTCAAAGCTCAGGGAAAAAGCGTGCTTGTTGCGGCGGCGGATACGTTCCGTGCGGCTGCCGTTGAACAGCTTGAGGTATGGACTCAGCGTGCGGGCGTTGACATTGTAAAGCATGACGAGGGATCGGATCCCGCATCTGTTGTGTTTGATGCTGTTACCGCCGCAAAGGCGAGAGGCACCGATGTGCTTATCTGTGACACGGCAGGCCGTCTGCACAACAAGAAAAACCTGATGGAGGAGCTTCGCAAGATCAGCAGGATAATCAATCAGCAGGCTGAGGGCTGCTCGCTTGAAACGCTGCTCGTCCTTGATGCAACAACAGGTCAGAACGCCGTAAATCAGGCTAAGCTTTTCAGTGAGGTCGCCGACATTACGGGTATAGTTCTTACTAAGCTTGACGGAACCGCAAAGGGCGGTATCATCATTTCTATCCACAAGGAGCTGGGCATTCCCGTTAAGCTTGTGGGAGTCGGCGAGAAGCTTGACGATCTGCAGGAGTTTTCCGCAAAGGATTTCGTTGATGCACTTTTCGACGAGGAAACAGATTTTGATTATAACTATCATCGCCTGGACGATGATAACGAGGGAGATGCAGAAACAGATGCAGATTCCAATGAGGCCGAAGAAATCATTAAGGAAATTCCCGAGGATAATATCCCCGAACAGACTGAAACGGCTGGAGAAGAAGCTGAGCACGCTGAAATTTCCGAAGAAGTGATCGTGGATTCGCCGATAGATGAAGACGTACCCGAGGACATCTCCGATGATACGGCGGACATTGCCGGGGAAGCTTCCGATGAGGACACCGGGGCTGCAGAGCATGATATCCCCGAGGAGGAAAGCAGTGAGGACGAGGAAAATGCCGAGTCCGACGCTGAGAAAGAAAAGGACGGCGAAGTATCCGATAAGCCTGAGAAAAAGAGTATTAAGGACGGAAAATTCGGATTTCTTTTCAAGGAGATCACATTCGGAAAAAAGAAGAAGGACGAGGATAAATGAGAATAATTCTTGCAACGAACAACAAAAACAAAGTGCGTGAGGTCGGCGAGATACTTTCGCCTATGGGCTATGAGGTGGTTTCGCAGTCCGACGCAGGCATTGATATAGAGGTCGAGGAAAACGGCACAACCTTCGAGGAAAATGCATTTCTTAAAGCAGATGCTGTCCATAAGCTTTCGGGAGATATCTGCATAGCTGATGACAGCGGACTTGAAGTCGATTATCTGAACGGCGAACCCGGTGTATATTCCGCAAGATATGCAGAACCGGGACACCGCTGCCAGAAGGTACTCGACAAGCTGGAGGGCGTTCCCGATGAAAAGAGAACGGCACGCTTTGTGTGCTGCATATGCTTCATCGGCAGGGACGGCACATCAAAGACATTCAGAGGTACCTGCGAGGGACGCATAGGCTATGAAAAGCGCGGAACCAACGGCTTCGGCTACGATCCGATATTCATGGTCGGAGATAAGTCGTTCGCCGAGATATCAGCAGAGGAAAAGAACGGAATGAGCCACAGAGGTGCGGCACTCAGAATGCTTGCCGAATATCTCGCAGAAAGAAAGGATAAATAATATGCTTACAAGCAAACAGCGTGCAAAATTAAAGGGCATCGCATCTACGGAGGATACTATAATTCAGGTCGGCAAGGGCGGGATCCCCGATACTCTTGCGGCACAGGTCAATGACGCTCTCAGGGCGAGAGAGCTTGTCAAGGGCAAGGTTCTCGACAACTCGATGGTGTCTCCCGCAGAGGCTGCGAACGAGCTTGCGGAAAAGACAGGCGCAGAGGTAGTTCAGGTCATCGGAAACAAGTTCGTGCTGTTCAGGCGCAATCCGAAAGAGCCTAAGATCACGCTCTGATGGGAATAACTGCGATATTCGGCGGAAGCTTCAATCCTGTGCATAACGGTCATGTAAATCTTGTCAGGGAGATGTCGGCAGTGCTTTGCCCCGACAGGATATTGATCGTCCCGACAGGGATATCTCCGTTCAAGCAGGGCGTAAAGCCCATGTTTTCGGGAGATGACAGATTTAATATGTGCAGGCTGGCTTTCGGTGATATAAAAAACTGCTCGGTCAGCAGGTATGAACTTGACAGCAGCGGCGTAAGCTATACAGTGCTGACGCTCAGGCATTTTCATGAAATGTATCCCGATGATGAGCTTTATCTGATCGTCGGGAGCGATATGCTGCTGTCACTGAAAAGATGGAAGAATTTTGAGGAGATAATGCAGCTAGCTTCAATAGCGGCAGCATCACGAGAAAACGGGGATTTCGGTGAGCTTTCCGAATGTGCCGATGAACTGTCCCGATACGGAAAGGTCAGGCTGATAAACATAACTCCGTTCCCGCTTTCTTCCACGGAAATTCGTGAAAAAATTGAAAATAAGCTTGATATCTCTTGCTATTTGCCCGAAAAAGTTGTACAATATATTCGTGAAATGAAAATTACCGAAGGTGAATAGCTTGGATAACAACGAAAAGATCATTGAGATACTGAAGATAAGATTATCAAAGAAAAGATATATCCACAGCAGAAATGTCGCAGACGAGGCGAAAAGGCTTGCGGAAAGATACGGCGGAGATCCCGAAAAAGCGTATACTGCGGGACTTCTGCATGATATCTGCAAGGAGATAACGCCCGAGGAGCAGAAGCATTACGTTTCGCTCAGCCTGAGAGATGTCAGCGAGGAGGAGAAGAAGGTCCCCGCACTCTGGCATGCT